>JAHEKD010000021.1:0-8959 GCA_024638545.1 Gammaproteobacteria bacterium | reverse complement strand
CGGCACACTCACATGGCTTTATTGACCCAATCCGCCTGCTTTCTCAGTTGAGCAAATTTTCTCAACCATCGGAAGTTGCAGAACCAATTGAACTACTTCGAGCCGGCGTGATTTTTCATGCAAGAGGTTTGATTAACAGTCGTGTGATACAGCACAATCTGGACTGGGTCTGGCCATACTGGATTGAACGCCAGTTTAATCCATCTGATATTTCGTTTATACCACGTGCATTTTCGCTCACACACGTTAACCTGACACATCGCAACTGGACAGCGGTCGGGATACCCGGGCATGACGAATTACCTTTGGTTGATCCAAGAGGCTTATTAACGCCATTTTTAGACAAGTGGTCTTTAGATGCATGGGTTTTAAAAGATAGCGGGGATATTTTATTACCATCACGTATTGAAAATGCAAGCCAGCATTATGACTTTTCAGGGGGTCTCAAGGTCATTACCGGCATGCAGCAAAATGGATTTGAATTAACAACACAGGTGCAAGCAAGATTACGCGAGACTATGCCGGTATGTGATTTTGATGTTTGCGCTCTCGCAGATGTCCATGGCTGGCTAATTATTTCATTGCGCCCGTATAATCCTGAAGGCGTCACCTTTATCAATGACATCGCATTAAGCGATGATCGAAAAACATGGATTATTGATAAAACACCCAGCGTGCACTTCAGCGACTGCGTCGAACAACACTATGCATCAATATTTAATGAGGGAGATGTATATATACACCTGCATGATTCAAAAGAAGATCATGAAAAACATTGCGATATTGGATTATTAACTGCTGCGGCACTGTTCAGGCTTGAGGCAGATATGCCCAGAGAAATTAATATACAGATTCCATTAAAAACTCCGGCATTTGAGATCAGACCGAATCATTCGACTTCAAATATTCATTCATGGCAAAACTGCTTAAGTAAGAAATGTCAATTATCTGTGCCGGATAAAAAGATTGAATATTTATACGAATCAGCGATCAGAACTTTAATCCTGTGCTCACCTGATGACACATTTCCAGGCCCGTACACCTATAAACGCTTCTGGTTTAGAGATGCGGCCTTTATAGCTTGTGGCTTGTTATATGCAGGCTTGATCGATCGAGCCGAAAGATCACTTCTGCATTTTCCCGGCCGACAAACCCGTAACGGCTATTTTCATTCGCAGGAAGGTGAATGGGATTCAAACGGAGAAGTGCTATGGATTTTGCAGCGCTTTTACGAATGTACAAACAGGCTGCCACACGGGTACGACTGGTGGCATTGTATAAAGCCGGCTGCAAACTGGATTATTAAAAAGAGATTAAGAAAAGACCACACCAGCTTGCATGCAGGGCTGATGCCAGCCGGCTTCAGTGCCGAGCATTTAGGCCCCATTGATTATTATTACTGGGATGATTTCTGGAGCATTGCCGGCCTGAAAGCAGCCGTAATATTTGCAGACAAGTTCAAAGATACGAACAGCAGGATAAAATTTGAACAGCAGGCCGATGCTTTGGCACTTGCAGTGGAAAAAAGCCTGAACCAGGTCTCTGGCAAAATAGGAACTTCAGCCATGCCAGCTTCACCCTATCGCCGCATGGATTCAGGTGCAATAGGTTCTCTGGCTGCCGGATATCCACTGCAGTTATATAAGCCGAATGATGAAAGGCTGATTAATAGTGTCAATTTTTTAATTAGCAGCTGTTTCGTTGACAATGGTTTTTTTCAGGACATGATACATTCAGGAATAAACCCTTATCTCACACTGCATGTGGCACAGGTTATGTTACGTGCCGGCGACATGCGCTTTTTCGATTTGCTTGCCCGGGTTGCAGAACTGGCCTCTCCAACAGGGCAATGGCCGGAAGCCGTTCATTCACATACTTTCGGTGGCTGTATGGGAGATGGACAACATGCATGGGCCGCGGCCGAATGGATAATCATGTTGCGTAACTGTTTCGTCAGAGAAGAAGAAGATCACTTGATCCTGGGATCAGGAATAACCAGGCAATGGCTTGATCCAGAAAAACAGATTTCTTTTGGTCCTGCGCCTACATCATTTGGAGACATTACTGTAAAAATAAAACAATCAAATAATATCGCAACTGTCTGGTGGAATGCAGACTGGCATCGTGAGCCGGCGGGCATAGTCATTAATTTACCCGGATGCGAGAGTGTAACCTCTACACACAATAACGCCCCTGTTTCGCTTGAGATCGAGAGTTCAGCATGAACATCATGATGATGTCCAATACTTACGCCCCTCATATTGGCGGTGTAGCAAAATCAATACAGGCATTCACAAGTGAATACCGCAAACGAGGTCACCGGGTTTTTATTATTGCGCCCACCTTCAAAGACTACGATACCGATGAAAAGGACACGATTCGCATCCCGGCAATACAAAATTTCAACGGCAGTGATTTTTCTGTTGCGTTACCCATACCGGGAGTAATTTCTTCAAAAATAAACAAGATAAACCCGGATATCATCCACTCTCATCACCCGTTCATTATTGGTGCATCGGCATTACGAATTGCACATACATATGAACTGCCGCTGGTATTCACTAATCATACAAAATACGAAGACTATACCCACTATATGCCGGGTGATTCTGAAATTCTCAAGCGTTTTGTTATCAAGCTGTCAACAAATTATGCCAATTTATGTGATCTGGTGTTTGCTCCCAGCAAAAGCATTGCCTCGATAATTCGTGACCATGGTGTCAAATCACCGGTTGTGACCTTGCCTACCGGTGTGAATACAGACCTGTATGTAAATGCAGATGGCGCAGCTTTTCGAAAAAGCCTGAACATACCGGGTGATGCATTTGTCGTCGGTCATCTGGGCCGACTGTCAAAAGAAAAAAATCTGGATTTTCTTATGCAGGCAGTAATGAGTTTTCTTCAAAACTGTACTGCTGAAACTCGTACATGCTTTCTGTTAATAGGTGTAGGTCCGATGAAAAAAGTCATCGATGATTATTTTAAGAGCCACGGACTTTCTGATCGTATATTTACTGCAGGTTTACTGGACATGAAAACTGTGGTCAACGCTTATGCAGCCATGGATGTATTTGTATTTAGCTCTAAATCTGAAACTCAGGGTATGGTAATCACCGAAGCAATGGCTGCCGGTACGCCAGTGGTGGCAATTGATGCGCCCGGCGTTAGGGAAGTTGTCAATGATAATGTCAATGGAAGACTGTTACAGAATGAAGACATTAACAACTACGCTGAGGCAATTGACGGCATAGCCAGTTGTTCAAAAATGCACAAACTGTCAATGTCAGCACAAGCAAAAAAAACAGCGGATAGATTCTCCTTAACATGCTCGGCGGATAAAGCCCTGGCCCACTTTGATGAATTAATAAACTGCTCGATAAAAAAAAGGAGCAAGGAATATCATTTATGGACGCATGCAATGCGCGCTCTACAGTCTGACTGGGAAAGAATTAAAGATTTGTCAAGCGCAGCTAAAACTGCTCTTCAATCAGATTTAAACAATAGCCGGTAAGATGGTTCATCACATAGAAATTTTCCTTCGTGAAATCAGGCGCTGGTTCAGCCGAAGTGAGTGGATGATTCGCGTTTTAGGCCTGCCAGTTTCCAAACATGATACCGGGGAGAGCGGTTTGATATTGGTGCAGATTGACGGTCTGTCGCGGCGGCATCTTGAAAGTGCATTAAATAAAAACAGAATGCCGCGCCTGAAGAAGATGTTGGAGGCTGAACATTATAAATTACATTCACTCTATTCAGGCGTTCCCTCCAGCACCCCTTCGGTTCAGGGAGAATTATTTTATGGCGTGAAGTCAATCGTTCCAGCCTTTAGTTATTTCGACAGAAGCCAAAACAAAATTCAGACCATGTACGAACCCAGCTCCGCACTTGCAATAGAAAAGCAGCTTGCTGACAAGAAATTGCCGCTTTTAAAGGGTGGTAGTGGATATTGCAATATTTATGCCGGCGGCGCCAGTGAGCCACATTTTTGCGCATCTTCATTTGGCTGGGGCGGTCTATTGCGGGCAGCCAATCCATTTGTGCAGATATTTTTTATCATTAGCAATTTATTCAGTTTACTGCGTGTTGCACTGTTAATGCTTATCGAGACTTTTATCGCAATTACAGATTGTATTAACGGCTTGATTGGGGGACGCGATTTATTGGTGGAAATTGCGTTTATTCCGGCGCGTGTCCTGGTATGTATCTTGTTGCGGGAACTTTCCACAATAGGTGCGAAAATTGACATTGTGCGCGGGCTTCCTGTGATTCACCTGAATCTGCTCGGATATGATGAACAGGCTCATAGGCGCGGGCCAAGTTCTAAATTCGCTCACTGGTCATTAAAAGGAATCGATGATGCCATTAACCGGATATGGCAAACCGCTCACCGGTCTCGTTTCAGACATTACGATATCTGGGTTTATTCTGATCACGGCCAGGAAGATACGATTCCATATCATAAATTACACGGTATCAGTGTTAATCACGCGATTAACAAAGTGTTTATGAATATAAATTTAGAGAATTGTAATTCAAAACCGTCTCACGGTATTCAAACGCAGCGTGCAAGGTATCTCGGCGGCAACTTTATACAGAAACTTTTCAAAAAATATGTTAGCGATCAGGAGGATACGGATAATTTAAATCCCGTTGTAACTGCCATGGGACCGATGGGACTGATTTATTCACCAAACAAATTATCGATACGGGAAAAAGAAAGTATAGCCCCTAAATTAGTTCTTGAGGCACATATACCATTAGTCCTTTATGTTGATAACACTTCAAAAGTGAATGCCACAACCGCTTTGGGAAATTTCAAATTACCTGAAGATCGTCAAAAATTATTTGGACCCGACCACCCGTTTTTAGATGAAACTACCGAGGACCTGATAAATGTATGTCGACATAAACATGCAGGTGACTTAATATTTATCGGATGGCATAATGGAGCCCAGTATGTCACATTCCAAACCGAGAATGGATCTCATGCCGGACCCGGACCAAATGAAACCCACGCATTTGCTATACTGCCCCGGGACACACGCTTACCGGAACCACAGCCCGGTTATCTACGACCGAACCACCTGCGCGATGCTGCTTTATATTATCTGGGGCGCGAATCAACCAGGCAAAAGCGGGCATTAATTAAGTCCCCCCAGAGCAAGTATTCGATACGCGTGATGACTTATAATGTTCATAGCTGCCTTGGAATGGATGGAAAAGTTTCCCCTCAGCGAATTGCCCGGGTTATCGCACGATACGAACCAGATATCATCGCCCTTCAGGAACTCGACGTAAACAAGACTCGAACAAAGGCAGTGGACCAGGCAGGCTATCTGGCACGGGCATTAGAAATGGAATACCATTTTCATCCGGCAATACATGTTGAAGAAGAAAAATATGGTGATGCTATCTTAACGCACTTTCCCATGGCCTTAATCAAAGCAGAGATTCTTCCATGCCTGAATGTCATGCCTGCAATGGAACCGCGCGGTGCGCTTTGGGTCCGGATAAAGGTAAACGGTCAGATTATCCAGATGATTAATACTCATCTTGATTTACGAAAATATCCTCGTCAACAACAAGTCTCGGCGCTGCTTGGTGAACAATGGTTAAATCATCCAGAATGTACCGGTCCTACCATATTTTGTGGTGACTTGAATGCGCTCCCCTCCTCCGATATCTATAAATCCATCACGCAGACCATGAATGATTCACAGTTAGCATCAAAGTCAAAAAGAACACAGGCAACATTTTTTACCCGCTTTCCCGCTGCTCGAATAGATTATATTTTTTTAGATAAAAATTCCCAGGTTTTACAATCTTTTGTTCCAAAAACACAGCTTACTCGTGTCGCATCTGACCATTTCCCCCTGATTTCTGACATAGTTGTTAAACCCGCTTAAATAGTCACAACTGTATTTCAAGTTCATATTGGGCTTCACAGCTAGCCCGCATCATCATCTGCATTGCTTGTGGCCTGACTGTATTTCATTATGCCCGGAATACAGTTTACTTTTTGAAGCGGCTTTTTGATATTCGTTTATACAGTTACCCCAAACACCAACCTTGCCAGAAAATACGTCGCACTAAAACCCACGATCACGGCGATAATGTCCAGCCAAGTGCGGCACAGATGAAGACAATAGGAACTGCTTTTTCACCTTTTGACATTCGGCCAAGTGAACCGCATGACACGATCCCATACTTTTAAGACAGATTCGAACTGGCTTGCATATCAGCGACATCCAATGCCTGGTGGACTCGAGAAATCCAGGTTTCCAGAGCTTGCTGGTCCAAATCCGGAGGGACGCGAACCGGATCTCCGATAACCACACAAACTCTTGAGAAAATCCGCGGCATCTCGAATTTGTCCCACCGTTCTGAGAGCACCCGTTTGCGGGATGCTGCAACCGATATCGGTATTATCAAGCAACCCCACTCCGAGGCCAGCTGCACCGCCCCTCGATGCACGACGTGATATGGACCAAGTGGGCCATCAACAGCAATGACTGCCGCACCTCCAGCAGTGAGTGTTTTCCTCATAATATCGAGCGAACGATCTCTACCGTGATCCGGAATCTGGACTGCAATAAATCCAAATTGTTCCAGCAGATTTGCAATAGCATCTCCCCTTGATGACAAACTTGTAAAGACATAGGCATTCCTGTTGCGCAGTATCGGCATGAGCGTGAAGTACTTTCCGTGCCAGAGCACCACGATTAAACGTTTGCTCTCGGCAATCCATCGATCGAGTTTTTCCAGGCCAACAATATCCTTGATCCAGGTCGCACAGACAATACGCATTGCCCAGGCCCGGAAAAAACCAAATACGCGAATCCGGATACCTCGGAACTGAGAATGTTTATAGCCGGATGCCGGTGACTCCTCGACCATTAGACAATTTTCTTCTCGATCTCGAGAATCCAGCTGTTTAAATATTTAACCGTGATCTTTGGGTTCGAGGCGATGATGGCGTGAGAGGCATTCGGTATCAGATGGCTCGCAAACGAGGTGCTCTCGGGCAGTCGTCGCTTCAGGGTCGTTACTTCTCGTAAAACCGGAATTACCCTGTCCTTGCCACCGCCGATATAGCGCACGGGAAAATTAATTTTCGAAAGCTGATGCCGAAAATCTGCCTCCTGGATCAGCCGCATCCGGTTTGCAGTGGCTTTTTGGCCCTTGCTGCCACGCACGGCGGGATAAGACTTTACACCGGAGGCTTTTCTTGGCTCACCTCGTATATTTTTATAGGAAACGTAGGTGTCAACTATTACGTCAAATGCGACACTCGGCAAGAATGAGAGCCCGAGGCCCGCTGTTGCCGCAATGTACATGCCTGGTGCTTTACAAAAGCCACCGACCAGAATATGCGATCGAACACGAGATGGATACATTAATCCAAATTGCCAGCCGACCAGCGATCCAAACGACTCCCCTAGAATGTGAGCCGAATCCACTCCAAGGGAGTCCAGCAATGTAACAAGCTCCTCGGCATAGTGCTCCAGTGTCCATTGGTCATACAGGGGGTAGGCAACCTCTATTAGGCTAAGCGCATCGGCAAACAACGGTCTCGCTTGTTCAAGCGGTGTCCAGCAGCCGTGCACCCCCGGGAGGTAAACAACAGGAGTTCCCCCTTCGACACCGGAGAATTGGTAGACAAAATGGTCAGCACTATGTAGTTTTCTAAGCGGCATTTCAAATCAACTCAGCACCTCGTGCTAAAAATATTTAGAATTAACAACTCTCGATTATCAACTTTGTATTCAAATTTTCATTGATTTTGCTCAATTTATTTTAAATTCGCCAATTTCAGATTAAACCGGCCTTTTAAAGCTTAACACTGTCAGGCACGAATTGACTCTGATCTCGCTGGTGCCCTCATCCCTGACAACATGCCCCGGGCTCATGGCATCCGTTGTGCCTACGCCCAGATTTCCGCTAATCGGTGTGATGGTCAACACCGTCTTTGCATTAGTTGCATCATCCACCCGAAATTTATCCATGCCGCTGGTACTGATGTCCCAGGCGTTAGCAGTATTATCCAGCCGCAGCGTCGGCTCTGTAAAGGGTATACCGTCGGCAAGAATATGCAGCGGTACTTGCGCATTATAGGTTCCAACTCCAACGCCCTCCTGTCGTAGTGACAGCGTTTCGCTTTAAGCGGTATCGAATTACCTCATATTAAATAAATAATTTCATCAGTTAAAAAATTTTAAAAGCCGGACAGCGGCTCAATTTGTGATCTCACTCCTAATTCTTTATTGAATAATATGTATTCATAAAAACTCGAGTTTAATCGGGCACGGAGTGAATCGTACTGTATTCGATGCACTGATCGGCCTGTCCCTGGGGTGCACTTCTTAATTAACGGAATAATGCTGAAATCAGCACTCGGGGGGTCCGTTTCCGTCCGAGTCTGCGCAATCGCATGTTCCACCCTGCCCGTAATTAACCCGTATTTGTCAAACACAGTGTTTACTTATTCTTATGTGATATTTATGAATATAAAACCAGTTATCACATTCATACAGAAAGTACTTTATAGTCTCCCGGAGCGAGCCCGTCGAGTGTCCAGCCGGCGACTCGAATACGAATTAAACGCAGAGTTGGGTTACCTACAGCGGCTGTCATACGCCTGACCTGCCGATTTTTACCCTCGCTTATTTCGAGCGATAACCATTGCGTTGGGATATCCTTTCTTTGTCGGATCGGAGGATGGCGTGCCCATAGCCAGTCGGGCTGATCGATCAACTGTGCTTTTGCAGGTTGAGTAACACCATCTTTCAAAGCCACACCACGGCGTAAACTTAACAGTGATTCTCGATCTGGTATATTCTCGACCTGGGCAAGGTAAACCTTGGTTTGTTTAAAACTCGGATTTGAGATTTTCGCCTGTAATAAACCGTCATCCGTCAACACCAGCAGGCCTTCGCTATCAAAATCGAGCCGACCGGCC
>JAHEKD010000483.1 GCA_024638545.1 Gammaproteobacteria bacterium | reverse complement strand
AATTCTGAACCCACCGTCAGTGCAGATATTGACAACCTGACTGCAATTAAACAGATCAACACGACCTTATCAGAATCAGTTGATAAACAGATTCTGGGACTGAAAAAGAGTGAATATTCTGACAGTGATTGCGGTGTGCGGCTCGCCACTCGTGATCATCTGCCGTTAGTCGGCCCGGTACCTGACATGCAGTTCTACCGGCAGAACTTCTCACAAGTAATTCAATCCGGTCGGCTTAAAGGGTGTCCCGCTGCTCAATACGTTCCCGGGTTATATGTTAATACTGCACATGGATCACGTGGCGTAACGGCCAGTATTTTATCCGGCAGATTAATTAGCAGTTTAATTAGTGGACGGGTTTACCCTTTGACCAGTTCGCTTTTTCAAGCTTTGCATCCTGCCCGGTTTTTTGTTCGCGACCAGCTAAAATAAAAAAATTGTCAACAGGCACCGGCCCGGGCCTGCCTTGAGGCTCTTTTCCGCTCATGTTCCTTGAGTAATTTTTTACGAAGCCGAATCGTTTTTGGCGTGATTTCCACTAGTTCATCTTCATCAATAAATTCCAGCGCCTGCTCAAGCGTCAGCCTGATTGGCGGTGTCAGGACAATATTTTCATCTGAGCCGGCCGCTCGTATGTTAGTTAATTGCTTGCCTTTCATCGGATTAACCACCAGATCATTATCCCGATTATGGATGCCGATTATCATACCCTCGTAAAGTGCTTCGCCGGGACCGATAAACATCCGCCCTCTTTCTTGCAGGTTGAAAAGCGCAAAACCAAGAGATTTGCCCTCTGCCATTGATATCAGAACACCATTAACTCTTGATCTGATTTCAGATTTAGATTTAGGACCATAATGGTCAAAGATCTGGTATTTAAGACCAGTACCGGATGTCGCAGTCAGGAATTCGGTCTGAAAACCAATCAGGCGTCTCGCCGGAATCATGTATTCCAGCCTTACTCTGCCTTTCCCATCGGGTTGCATATTCAATAGCTCTGCACGGCGCTCGCCGAGTTTTTCCATTATTAGGCCCTGATGTGGCTCCTCAATATCAACCATTAATAATTCATAGGGTTCATGCGTTTCACCATCAACCTCGCGAAATATGACTTCCGGACGCGACACGCCGAGTTCGTATCCTTCCCGGCGCATACTTTCAATCAATATTGATAAATGCAGTTCACCGCGTCCCGAAACCTTTAATTTATCGGCATCGTCAGTGTCTTCAACACGCAAGGCAACGTTATAGATCAGTTCACGTTGCAAACGCTCTCGTAACTGCCTTGAAGTCACATATTTACCTTCTGTACCCGCAAACGGTGAGGTGTTCACCTGAAATGTCATGCTCATTGTCGGTTCATCGACCGTCAGCGCTGGCAGGGCTTCGATACACGCCGGGTCGCATAACGTATCGGATATTTGAATATTTTCGATGCCGGTAAACGCAATAATATCGCCAGCATTCGCGGTGTTGATTTCTCGTTTCTCGAGCCCCATGAAACCGAACAGCTGCAGGATTCTGGCATTACGTTTCTTCCCCTCACGATTGATCAGGGCAATTTGGTCATTGCGACTCACCGATCCGCGCTGGATACGTCCAATACCAATAGCACCTGTATATGTACTGTAGGAGAGCGAGCTGATTTGCATCTGGAATGCACCGTCAGATTCTACGTCAGGTGGCGCAACATGCTCGACAATCGCTTCAAACAGTGGCTCCATGGTTCCTCCGTTTACTGAATCATCAAGTCCAGCAAATCCATGTAATGCAGATGCATATACGACGGGAAAATCCAGCTGGTCATCACTGGCGCCTAATTTATCAAACAGATCAAATGTCTCATTCAACACCCAGTCCGGACGGGCGCCTGCGCGGTCAATTTTGTTGATAACAACAATCGGCTTTAACCCCATATTAAAGGCCTTTTGAGTTACAAAACGCGTTTGTGGCATGGGTCCATCCACGGCATCGACTAGCAATAATACTGAGTCGACCATTGATAAAATGCGCTCAACTTCGCCTCCAAAATCAGCATGACCGGGTGTATCCACGATGTTGATTCGATAATCCTTCCACTGAACTGCGGTATTCTTGGCGGTTATGGTTATACCTCGCTCTTTCTCCTGGTCCATGGAATCCATCAGCCGCGTCTGCTGCTCACCACGGTCTTTCAAGGTGCCCGATTGCCTGAAAAGCTGGTCAACGAGCGTTGTTTTGCCGTGATCAACATGTGCAATAATGGCGATGTTTCTTAATTTTTCAATCATTGGATAAGTGTTTGATACTAGGGCTGCGGATATTAGGTGCAATTGACTGATAAATCAACGTCTGTTGTGATAGCAACTGAGGTCCTCAAGCCGCTGAGTAATCTACAGTCATATTTCCAGCTATATCTACTGCGGCAGCCATTTACAATTAACAGTCCCGTGCTGGACCTTGCTAAAAGCAACGCAGCGCCTGGACAATCTTATAATCAAGTCCGGCACCGGCGTACCGCTTGGCATGCTGGTTCTTTATTACCGGGCGATTAATTAGTTTGTTAATATGCGCAAAACATTTTAAGATCAGCGCCAATGCCACTAGTCCAGTTAAGAAACATCTGCCTGAGTTTTGGTGATCAGCCATTACTTGACGAGGTCAATTTAGTGATCGAAGAAAAAGAAAAACTTGCTTTGGTCGGACGTAACGGGAGCGGCAAATCGACACTTCTTAAACTCCTTCAACAGACCATCCAGCCCGATGATGGTGAAATTGTGTTTCGCGATGGAATTATTATCAGCAAATTACACCAGGAAATTCCTGCCGAGTTAAATGGTGATGTTCGTTCAATTATCGCACTGGGAAACCGTTCCAGTGGACAGCTGCTCTTTAACTATTACATGCAGCAGGGCAATCAGAAAAGTGAAAAATTACAGCAACAGCTCAACGAAAATGATAGCTGGCGCGTTGACCAGCAAATTAAAACCCTAATTTCGAAGTTTGATCTGAATTCACAGGCTATATTTAGTCAACTATCCGGGGGACTCAAACGCAGAGTGCTGCTGGCACAGAGTTTACTCAGTGAGCCCGATCTTCTGTTACTCGACGA
>JAHEKD010000482.1 GCA_024638545.1 Gammaproteobacteria bacterium | reverse complement strand
CCTTCCCCGGCCAGACGCGAGGTACTCATCAAAGTCAGCGCTTGTGGTGTATGTCATACTGAACTCGATGAAATTGAGGGCAGGACGCCACCGGCAAAATTTCCTGTAGTGCCGGGGCACGAAGTCGTCGGCAAAGTAGTGGCACTGGGAGAGGGGGTGACAAAACTAAATACAGGTGATCGCGTAGGTGTCGGCTGGATACACCACTCAAGTGGCGAGTGTGATGAAAACCTTAGCAGTGATTTTTGCGCCACGGGTAGAGATGTCAATGGCGGTTATGCAGAATTCATGACTGTGCCCGAAAGATATGCCTGTCCTATTGACGAGCGTTTTACCGACGAGCAGGCAGCGCCACTTTTATGTGCCGGTGCGATCGGTTACCGTGCCCTCAAATTATCCGGGATTTGCAACGGTGATTCACTGGGTTTGACGGGTTTTGGCGGCTCAGCACATCTGGTGCTGCAGCTCGTGAGGTTTATGTATCCTGACAGCAAGGTCTTCGTCTTTGCAAGAGATGAGGCAGCTCGAAATTTTGCCGATGAATGTGGGGCCGACTGGGTTGGAGGGACAATGGAAAAATCACCGCTGGCTCTTAATGCAATCATTGACACCACCCCCGCCTGGATGCCGGTTGTGCAGGCATTGACAAACTTAAAGCCAGCAGGTCGCCTGGTTATCAATGCGATACGAAAGGAGGATGCTGACAAAGACAGCCTGCTTCAACTCAGCTACCATGAGCATTTGTGGATGGAAAAAGAAATTAAGACGGTTGCAAACATAACGCATCAGGACATTGTTGAGTTTCTGCGTGTTGCCGCCGCGATTCCGATAATTCCCCAAGTTACAACCTATAAGCTTGAGCAGGCAAACAGAGCGTTGCTGGAATTGAAATACAAAACGGTTACAGGCGCGAAAGTGCTGATCATTTAACATAAAAACAGTAACCTGAAGTTACATATACACTGCATGCGCTGCTGACTGTCACAGCTACTCATAATTTAAATCGCGAATGCCTGGAAATTAGAGTGCGATTCTAAAAAATGAAACCTGCGGGGCAGACGCAGGGGCCATCATCTGCAGACTAATTGCAGCCATCAGGATTTTAAACGTTCTCCCCTGGGGTCATAAAGGGCCGTCAGACTGGCGATTGCTGGTATTCTGACGCCCGCAACATCGATTTCAAACGTCCCGGACTCAACAAAATCCCTGCTGACGCCTTCCTGATGCTTTACATAGCCCAAACCTACAGAGCCTCCCAGTGTGTGACCATAATTTCCCGACGTCAGGTAGCCCACCGTTTTGCCGTCATAGAGGATGGGTTCGTGGTGGTAAAGCATGGCTTCCGGATCTTGAAGTAGAAACTGCAGCAGGCGTTTTTTAAGGGGACCCTGTGCTTGTTTTTGTCTGGCAATGGCGTCGTGACCGATAAAGCGGGTAGATTTTTTCATATCGCATACAAAGCTGACACCCGCTTCAAGTGGCGTGTCTTCGTCAGCGACGTCATGACCGAAGTGTAAAAATTTCTTTTCGATCCGGCCAGAGTCAAGACTATGCAGGCCCGCCAGTTTGAGATTATGTGATTCACCCGCGGCCAGTATAATATCAAATGCATGCCTGGCCTGATCGACGGGGACATACAGCTCCCAGCCGAGCTCACCGACAAACGACACCCGAAATGCGAATCCGGTCGCACAACCAATCTCAACTGCTTTGAATGTTCCAAATGGAAAAGATTCGCTCGAAAAATCTTCATCAATAAAAGCAGTAAGCAATGATCGGCTGTTCGGGCCCATAATCCCGAACACGGCCCATGAGTTGGTAACATCAGTAACAAAGCAATGTGCATCTGGATTAATGTTTTTATATAACCAGTCAAGATCCTTGTGGGTAACAGCCGCTGCACTGACCACCATATATTTGTTTTCTGATATGCGGTTAACGGTCAGATCAGCCTCGATACCGCCACGCTCATTCAGCCAGTGCGTATAGACCATTTTACCTGCGGGCACATCGACATTTGCGGAGCTTATACGCTGCATGACTTCACACGCATCTTTACCCTGTACAAGATATTTTGAGAAGCTGCTTTGATCAAACATGGCCACATTTTCGCGAAAAGCCGTATGTTCGGCGGCAGAGTAGTCAAACCAGTTTTGTTTGCCAAAACTGTATTCATATTCGGGGCTTACACCTGCCGGCGCAAACCAGTTCGGGCGCTCCCATCCGGCAACTTCTCCAAAGCAGGCATTATGCGCAACCAGTTTCTCGTGGATCGGAGAGTGCCGCACATTTCGGGAAGTCTCATATTGTCGAAACGGATAATGGTTTTCATACAGTAAACCCAGGGTTTCAGTTACTCGCTCGCGCAGATAGGCATCTGTATTTTGAACCGGATGCATGCGGCGAATATCGTTACCCCACAAATCCATCGGTGCATGTCCGCTATCCATCCACTGCGCCAGTGCTTTACCTAGTCCACCTGAAGATTGAATTCCTACTGAATTCATTCCTGCACCGACAAAAAGGTTTTTAATTTCAGGCGTTTCACCAATATGAAACTGATCGTCAGGGGTAAAGCTCTCAGGTCCGCAAAAAAACTTACGCCAGCCGACGTTCTTTAACATCGGTACCCGCTCCATGGCGTCTTCAAGTACGGGTAAGAGCTGTTCCTCAACATGGCCCTCTATTTCGTCGAACGAAAAATCATCCGCAATGCCGTTTTGGCCCCAGGCAACCGCCTTTTTCTCAAATGCGCCGATCAGCAGACTGCCAGCGTCTTCCCGGTAATAGGCACACTTGTCATGATCTCTCATGACCGGGAGGTCGGCCGGGATATTATTCTGTTTTTCGGTTAGTGCATAGTAGTGTTCGCAAGCATACAGCGGCAGTCTGACGCCAATTTTTTTCGCAAGTCCATGTGACCACATACCGCCACAGATTGCGACGAAATCGGAGCGTATTTGACCGTGATTCGTCATGACGCCCGTGACTTTACCATTATTGGCAAGCACATCAGTAACCTTCACACCTTCAATACATTTTGCGCCATGTAATCGTGCGCCCTTGATAAAGGCCATGGTGACATCAACCGGGCTGGCTACACCA
>JAHEKD010000020.1 GCA_024638545.1 Gammaproteobacteria bacterium | reverse complement strand
TTTATTGTGCGGCAACATTCGCCGGCGCGATTACAGCCATCTTGATTAACACGCCGGGCACTTCCGCCAGCGCCACCACATGTCTTGATGGTTATCCGCTGGCCCAGCGGGGTGAGGCGGGGCGTGCACTGGGTATGGCAGCGGTGTCTTCAACCATCGGCGGTATATTCTCGGTCATCTGTTTGATGGCGGCCGCGCCGCTCATGGCAAGAGCGGCATATAATTTTGCGCCACCGGAATACTTCGCGCTGACGCTGTTTGGTTTATCAATGCTGGCGACCATCGGTGATGGTTCGGTGTTAAAAAATATTATCTCCGGCGCTTTCGGTGTGCTCATGGCAACTGTAGGTGTGGACCTGCTGACAACCATCGAGCGCTTCACATTTGGCTTGCCTGAGCTGAGCGAGGGTATCGGATTTGTACCGGTCATGATAGGTGTTTTCGGCATTTCTGAGCTTCTGATCCAGGCCAGCAGGATTCATATCGTTCATAAGCGGGTCATTATGGATACAATTAAACTGCCCAGCCGTGAAGATTATAGGAAAGTCTGGCGAACCATATTACGTTCATCCGGTATTGGAACATTTATCGGAATTTTACCGGCCGAAGGGGCAACCGTTGCGTCAATGATTGGTTATAACGAAGCCAAGCGCTGGTCCAAAACACCTGAAGAATTTGGCAAAGGTGCAATTGAAGGTATAGCCGGTTCTGAGGCCGCAAATAATTCCGCCACCGGCGGGGCCATGGTGCCGACGCTGGCGCTCGGCATTCCGGGCAGTCCCACGGCAGCGGTAATTCTTGCAGGGCTCATGGTACACGGCATACGCCCGGGACCGACGATGTTCACCGAGCAGGCCGAATTTGCTTTTGCAATTTTCTGGTCAATGCTTTTTGTGAATTTACTGTTCTTTTTTATCGGGCTCTGCGGTGCAAAACTGTTTGCCCGGGTTACGTTGATACCGCCGCGCATACTTTGGCCGATCGTGTTTACATTTTCGGTGGTTGGTGCATACGCGCTTGAGCAATCAATGATCGATGTCTGGATTGCACTTGGTTTTGGCGTTATTGGATTTTTTATGCGGCGTTACGGCTTTTCGGTCGTACCGATGGCAATAGGCCTGATTCTAGGCGGCATGCTGGAGACCCGGCTCGGCCAGTCAATGGTGATGCTGGATGAGCAATGGTGGCTGATGCTGACACGCCCACTATCGTTGTTCTTTTTTATACTCACGGCACTCGCCCTGTTTGGTCCATCGCTCTGGGGCAGGTTGTTCAAACAAAAATCACCAATGGAATCAATGGGAGAATAGATTGAATACGATTAAATCTGTAAAGACCCGCGTTTGGAACTGGACGGGTCCTACCGTGCCGCCGCAGGCTAAATTCTGTACAAATGCATCCGATATTCTTCGTGAGGAAGGCGATGCGATGCAATCATTTCGTTTCCATGGCTGGTTAACGTGCGAGATAGAAGCCCGGGACGGAACCATTGGTATCGGAAACGCTGCGCTTGCGCCCGACCTGGTTAAACTGGCTATCGACCAGTACTATGCGCCATTAGTCATTGGCGCAGATCCATTCGACTATGCATACCTGTGGGAGAAAATGTACCGGACGACTCATGCGTGGGGGCGCAAGGGTATAGGTATGACGGCGATTTCAGCTGTCGATATCGCCATATGGGACCTGATGGGAAAACTTGTTAACAAACCCGTATTCAAGCTATTGGGCGGGCGCACCAAGGAAAAGATTCCGGTTTATTATTCCAAGCTCTACGCGGACAATATTGATGCCATGCAGGCTGAAGCCGAAACGGCCTTAAAGCAGGGTTACAGGGCCTATAAATCTCGTTTTGGATTTGGTCCCAAGGACGGCATGCCGGGTGTTCGTGAAAACCTTGTACGGGTTGAAGCGCTGCGCGAAGTCATCGGCTACGATAACGATTTAATGCTTGAATGCTACATGGGCTGGAACCTCGATTACACCAAACGCATGCTGCCCAAACTGGCCCCGTATGAACCGCGCTGGCTGGAAGAACCGGTGATTGCTGATGATATTCACGGTTATGCCGAACTGAATAGTATGGGAATTGTGCCAATTTCCGGTGGGGAGCACGAGTTCACGTTGTTTGGATTTCGGCAGCTGCTTGATTTGAACGCAGTCAGCGTAATTCAGTATGATACCAACCGGGTCGGCGGCATTACTGCAGCCCAGAAAATAAATGCACTCGCCGAGGCCTACCAGGTGCCGGTCATACCACATGCCGGCCAGGCACATAATTATCACCTGACCATGGCTAACGCGAATTGCCCGATGAGTGAGTATTTTCCCGTTAACGACGTTGAGGTTGGCAATGAGTTGTTCTACTACATTTTTGATGGCGACCCTGAGGCGGAAGATGGATTTCTGCAGCTTGACGAAAATAAACCGGGACTCGGCATAGAGATATCGAGTGATCATCAAAAGCATTTTAATATTAAGGAGTAAATAATGAAGCATTACAGCAATCTTGTTGCCGGAGAATGGGTTGAGGAAGCTGATTCTGTCGAAAATATTAATCCCTCAAATACACAAGATGTAATCGGTAAATATGCTCGTGCCGATACGCGCACTGTGGATCAGGCGGTGGCAGCAGCCCGGAATGTGTTTGGAGAATGGTCAGGGTCAAGCCCCCAGTTTCGACACGACATACTCGAAGCAACTGGTGCAACAATCATGTCACGCCGCGAAGAGTTGGGTCGACTGTTATCACGTGAAGAGGGCAAGACCCTGGCAGAGGGTGTCGGTGAAGTGACCAGGGCTGCCCAAATATTCAAGTTTTTTGCCGGTGAGACACTGCGGCTCGCTGGCGATGTTCTGCCATCGGTCAGAGCGGGCGTTGACGTGCTGGTCGAGCGTGAGGCCATAGGCACGGTTGGGTTGATCACTCCCTGGAACTTTCCTATAGCGATACCGGCCTGGAAAGTTGCCCCTGCGCTGGCTTATGGAAATTGCGTTATATTAAAACCTGCCGAACTGGCACCGGGCTGCGCCTGGGAAATCGCCAATATCCTGCTGCAGTCGGGCTGCCCGGCCGGTGTGTTTAACCTGGTGATGGGCAGCGGGCGCCAGACTGGAAAACGGCTGGTGGAGCATCCCGGAATCGATGC
This sequence comes from Gammaproteobacteria bacterium, assembly GCA_024638545.1. GTDB lineage: Bacteria > Pseudomonadota > Gammaproteobacteria > Arenicellales > JAHEKD01 > JAHEKD01. The sequence goes on along the minus strand of JAHEKD010000020.1, from coordinate 9,321 downwards.
GATAAGTTTTACCGGTTCGGTGCCTACCGGGCATGAAATTGCTGTCAAGTGTGCCGAGACCGGAAAACGAGTACAGCTGGAAATGGGAGGCAAGAACCCGATGGTGGTGCTTGATGATGCTGATATGGAGGTTGCGGTTGATGCCTGCCTGAATGGTGCCTTCTTTTCAACCGGGCAACGCTGTACAGCATCATCAAGATTGATAGTGACTGAATCCATTCACGACAGTTTTCTGGAGAAATTGACGCTTGCGGCGGGAAAGCTGGTTGTTGGCGACGCGCTCGACAGTTCTTCACAAATTGGTCCGGTGGTCGATCGCACTCAGCTGGAGCAGAACTTGTCATACGTGGCGCTGGCTAGGGAAGAAGGCTGTACGGTAACGGGAGGAGAGGTCATTGATGGACCTGGATTCTACCAGCGTCCGGCTGTATTCGCAGGTGCCAACAACCAGATGCGTTCTGCTCGTGAGGAAATATTTGGGCCATGCGCGAGCGTTATCAGGGTTGCTGATTATGATGAGGCACTGCAAACCGCTAATGATACCGAGTTCGGTTTGTCGGCCGGAATCTGTACCCGCTCGCTGAAATTTGCAAATCACTTTCGCCGCAATGTCAAATCCGGAATGGTGATGATCAACCTGCCTACGGCAGGTGTTGATTACCATGTGCCTTTCGGAGGCCGGAAAGGGTCCAGTTACGGTCCACGAGAGCAGGGAGCTTACGCACGCGAGTTCTATACAATTGTCAAGACGACTTATCAGGCGGCATGATGAAACCCAAGTATTCCGGAATCTGGCCAGTTGCGCCAACGAGCTTCAACGATGATGGTGCGCTGGATCTCGGCAGCATGCGCTGCATACTGGATTGCATGATCGAGCAGGGCGTCGATGGAATTTGTATTCTGGCTAATTTTTCAGAACAATTCTTAATCTCGGACGAGGAGCGCGATACACTCACCACACTCTGTATTGAACATATCGGTGCAAGGGTCCCGGTTATTGTAACCATAAGTCATTTTGCGACCGACATCGTGGTCGCGCGGGCAAAGCAGGCAAAATCGCTGGGTGCAGAGATTGTGATGATGATGCCACCTTATCACGGCGCACTGTTAAAAGGATCGGCCGAACAAACTTACGAACAGTTTGCGCGTGTCGGCGAAGTGGGAATTCCGATAATGCTGCAGGACGCCCCGCTTTCCGGGGTTGACCTGCCGGTTGCTCTGCTGGTCAAAATGGCGCGTGACATAGAAATGTTGAAATTGTTTAAAATTGAATGTGCCGGAACGGCTGCAAAACTGCGCGCGTTAATCAACGCCGGGGGTGAATCAATTGAAGGTCCGTTTGACGGAGAGGAGGCCATCACACTGCTTGCCGATCTGGATGCGGGAGCAACCGGTTCGATGACATCCGCGCTCATCCCCGATCAGATCAAACCGGTACTGGAACAGTTTGCGCGCGGTGATCGGCATTCGGCCGTCGAGGCTTATGCAAGAGTTCTACCTTCAATAAACCATGAAAACCGGCAGTGTGGATTTCGCGCTGCAAAAGCTGCCATGGTTGAGGGTGGTGTAATAAAGTCAGAATACTGCCGGCACCCGGTGACACCGCTTCATCCTGACACGCGGACTCAGTTAATAGACTTAATCAGGCCTCTGGACCCGGTAGTGTTAAATTGGGGAAAATAGACTATGTCTGAAATTATCGACCTTGCAGTACTTGCTGACAGCAAAGTTTTGCTGAAAAAACCCAGCAACCTGGCTGATAATGCAGCTGAGCTGCTGCGCACTATGATATTGCTGGAAAAATTCCCGCCCGGGATGCCGCTGCCTGAACGGGACACGTCAGCTGCCCTTGGGATCAGCAGAACGCCGCTGCGCGAAGCCATTCGATTACTGGAACGCGAAGGATTGATCGAGTTTTCTGCATCCAGACGCCCACGTGTAGCAAATCCTTCAATTGATGAGATAGCGGACTATCTCCGTGTCCAGGGCGCACTGGAGGGGCTGGGTGGTGAACTGGCCTGTATTAACGCCACAGACAAGGAGCTGGATAAAATCGCGTCCATGAATAGCGATTTTTTTGCAATGCTGGGCAAGGAGGAGCCAATGGATTCATTCAAGCGTGATATGGCCATACATAGCGCCATAGTTGCAGCGGGGCACAATCAGCCGCTGATGAAAACCCACGCCACCTATAATGCCCGCCTTTGGCGCGCACGATTTATCTCATCCCAACGGAAAATCAGCAGGGCTAAAACAATTCGTGAGCATCAAACGATCATCGATGCATTATTATCACGAGATCCGCAAAAAGCGTCGAGAGCATTAAAAAGCCATTTGACCACGGCCATTTCAAATGTAACGCTGGCTATGAAAGAACGAGACGCTAAAAGTTAATTGTTAACTCGCCAGTTTAAAAAGTGTATTACCGTTTCTGATCTTTGTTTTATTCTGGAATTATCCGTCTATATAAGCTATCGAGCATGCTTTATATTTCAAGATTATGGACATGCATGATAAAACGTCTAAAAGTTTTCAGGTTGAATTATGCAATAGTGGTGTAACGTTAACAGTATCGGCGAATGAACCAATTTATAAGGCAGCGCTTAAAGCCGGCATTCAGCTGCCAATCGGTTGTGAGTATGGCGGATGCATTACCTGCGCTGCCAAATTGATTTCCGGCAAAGTTCGCCAGCCCAATGCGACCGCGCTAAACAGGCGTCAATCTCAAGCCGGTTACATTCTGTTATGCGTTGCCTGTCCTCAGAGTAATTGCGTGATCAACGACGGGGTGCAATCACACGATCAACTTTACCAAAATCCATTTGCCGGAAAAATTACGCCGCTGTGACAACGGCCTTGATCCTTAATACGTTGCCTTGTCTATAGTCAGCTTCATATGACGATTAACATCTTTGTACAACAGATAGCGAAAATTGCCGGGGCCGCCCGCATAGCACGACTGCGGGCAAAACGCCCGTAACCACATATAATCGCCAGCTTCAACTTCAACCCAGTCCTGATTCAGATGATAAACCGCTTTGCCTTCCAGTACATACAAACCGTGCTCCATCACGTGTGTTTCGTCAAAGGGAATAATCCCCCCCGGTTTGAACGTAACAATATTGACATGCATGTCATGGCGGATATCTTCGGGGTCGACAAAACGGGTCGTGGCCCATTTCCCGTTAGTGTCCGGCATCGGTATCGGTTCAATCATTTGCTCATTGGTAACAAATGCTTCTGGAATTTCGATGCCGTCAACACATTCATAGGCTTTACGTATCCAGTGAAAACAGACGCTGCTGTTAGTCTGGTTATCTATTCGCCAGTCCGTTGCCGGGGGAATGAATGCATAACCTCCAGGCTGCATGGCATGTTTTTCGCCTTCAAGGGTCAAAGTCAGATCGCCGGCAACTACAAACAAAACGCCTTCAGCGATTGGGTCTGATTCCGGTTTCGTACTGCCACCGCCTGGTCCCACTTCCATAATATACTGGGAAAATGTTTCTGCAAATCCGGATAAGGGACGAGATAAAACCCATAGCCGTGTATTCTCCCAAAACGGCAGGTAGCTGGTCACGATATCCCGCATCACGCCCTTTGGAATGATGGCATAGGCCTGCGTAAAGACGGCTCTGTCCGTCGCTAATTCCGTCTGCGACGGTAATCCGCCTGGCGGTGCATAGTATTTACGTTTAACCATCTGCCTGCTTACCGGATTAAGTTAAAACAGCAAATCAATCATTTTACACCACTTCAGACGACACATCTCGGGGCTGGCATGTCTATCTGCCAGTGATTGTAGTGCAGAATTATAGCGTATATTGCAGTGTCTTAAGGCCCGCCCTGATCGATGACCAGGGCGGGAAATATTACAAAATACCTGCATTATCATTCGACGGGAGGATCATTTTCTACTACCAGTGAGTCAACCGTCCCTACTCTGGGATAGATGAACAGAAATGCGCTCATGAGTAGATAGCCAATCGTGATCTGATTCAATTCGGGTATGTGCAGTGAACTGGAGTGCAGGACACCGACACTGGTGAGTACAGCGGCCAGTAAGGTGAAATAACCGGCGTTGGTAAATTTGTGGTCAATGATGAGGGCGGTAAAAGCGCCCCATATCATCCCCGTGATGATCGAACCACCCGCAAGCGCATCATGACCAAGCAGATGTGCACCCTGGGTGCTCATGGCGTTTACAAAGTCGGGATTGGTTAAGGAATCGGGTAAATTTTCTGCACCAAAATCACCCAGTGCGTTTTTCATTGATCCCCATTTAACCATTAACAGTTCTGAGACGTGCGGAATCATCGCCACCCCAATTGCCATCCCGTGTCTGGGTGGACAGGCTCTTGCACTTTCAGAGATAAGCGAAATGGCAATATAGACGAGTATGGGCGCTGTCGCGGCCAGGGGCACCAGATTACTTAAAAAGGCCAGCAAACCAAAAATGGCGGAGACCAGCAGTACCACGCCGACCATCATGGTGTAACCGGCACGTGCATGTATTCGCTTGTAGCCGGGATGACCAATATAGACCGTGGTTGGAAATGGACTGCCAAACAGAGAAGCCAGACATGTTGAGGCGCCGTCAAAAAACATGGCCGTTTGTACGGGATAGTCGTCACCTTTTGCTGAGGCTGATTCCACGTTATTCATCGTTTCGATGAAGTTGTAAATCTGTACAGGAATTAAAACCAGAAATAATTCAGGGTTGGCGAATAGATACTGCACACCTGTGATCATGTCACCCAGATAGGGCAGTGGAAGATTGAATCCAACACCCTCTATGCTGATTGTCGATTTGCCCATGATTAAGGCTACGATTGTTGCGACAACCAGTGCAGCCAGACCTGCCGGGATATTAAAAGGTAGTTTGATACGTCCAACCAGTCCCCAGAAGACAAAGGTTAAAGAAATAAAACCGATAATCGGTGATTCAAAAATAATGGACATGGCAATGGTGCCGATAAACACCAGGGCAATCCCGCACAAGGTGCCGAGCATCCCGGCCCTGGGCGTCACGCGCTGCAGGAAAGGTCCGATTGCGGCCCCGATTGCTGCAACAATTCCGCCGATCAGTCCTGCTCCCAGGCCAACCTGCCATGCGCTTAAAGCATCACCAGTTGACCAGTAGATGGGGCCGATTACACCAAACAGATAGACAAACATCACCGGTGTGCTGATGCCAAATGGCAGGGCGGTGACATCGGTACGTTGCTCTTTATTCGCCAGTCGGTGCGCCAGCCAGCTATAAAAGAAAACCCCAAGTGCCAGTACAAATGCAGCACCTGGCAGAATTTTCCCGAAAACAATCTCATTCGGCATGTCAAAGACAAATTTGCAAACCCCGCTAATGACCAGTAAATTTGTCAAATTGTCCGTAAACAGTGCCCAAAAGGCGCTGTAATCACCTCTTGAGATGATTGGGTAATGAAAATTAGATGATTTTGAGTTCATCGCATCGTTCCTCTTGCATGTGTGAAAAATTTCTGACGATCAGTTCATTTCAGTGTGCATCTGAGAAATAGTCGTCTGAACGCTGTTTTGAACTTCCTCTGTTCAAGCAGCTGGGGTACTAAAATACCATACGGATGGCCGACTTGGAGATTCGCCTTCTGTTGTCCGGCAACACGCTATCCGGTCATAGCGTTATTTGTCTAGCGCTTCCGGCATTGATTGCCAGTTCAACAGCTTTAGCACCCGCCGCGAGGTCCTGTAATCCGACACCGGTACCGTCAAAAACAGTGATTTGATCGTCATGTTCTCGCCCGGGATGGTCACCATTGATGACGCTGCCTATGGTGATAATGTCAGTCGCCTTAATGAGGCCTGCGGCAACCGCATGTTGAGCCTCACCAATTTCCACAGATTGCGCAATCTCGTCAGCAAAAACAGTAGCGCCAGCCATTATATTCGGATCGATTTCCTGCTTTCCACTGGTATCGGTTCCCATGCAGGCAATATGCGTACCGGGTGAAATCCATTCACGCATTAGCAATGGCTCATGGCATGAGGTTATTGTAATAATAATATCAGCTCGCTCACACAGCGTCTGCCGATCGACTGATTCAAACGGCAGGTTATTTTCTATTGCCACTTTTTTGAGTCGGGTTAGATGATCCGTGTTAAGGTTCCAGCCAAGAACCTTTTCGAATGCCCGCTGTCGCAAAGCCGCTTTGAGCTGATAGGTTGACTGGTGACCGGCACCGATCATGCCAATGACCCTGGCGTCTCGACGGGCTAGATAATTTATTGAAACAGCACTGGCAGCTGCTGTGCGAACAGCGGTGAGGTAGTTGCCCGCAACCAGTGCATAAGGTCTTCCAGTATCTGCATCAAATAATATGACCGTCGATTGATGGTTGGTCAATCCCTTTTTGGCATTACCCGGCCAATAGCCGCCTGATTTAAGTCCCAGCGATTTGGTCTGTCTATCAAAACCTGATTTAAAGCCGTAGAGGGCATCCGCATAGCCTATGGCTTCGCGGATGACAGGAAAATTGTAGGCATCACCAGCTGCCATTGCGCCAAATACAGACTCCACGGCATCAAACGCAGATTGATCATCGATCAGTTGTTTTACTGTTTCTTCGTTAACGATATACATTTGATTTTCCTGTCCTGAATTGTTAATAACACAAGCCACGTGCTGAAACTGGCCAGAGTTTTTCGACTTTTCCACCGCGAACGCCAACATACCAGTCATGCACATTGCAGGTTGGATCACAATGTCCCGGCACCAGTTTAAGTTTTTCATTGACTTTTAATCGCCCCTGGGGATCCGCAATGACACCATGTTCGTCTGAGCACTTAACATACTCCACATCGTCACGCCCATAGATTACCGGCAGTCCGCTGTCGACTGACTGGACTTTAAGGCCTGCATCACAAATGGCTTTGTCCGGCTTGGCATGACTCATTACAGACGTCAATATGAACAGTGCATTTTTAAATTCTGTTTCGTCAATGCGCTTGCCGTCTTTGTCGAGTATGCGCCCGTAATCTGCGTCCATGAATGCATAGGAACCGCACTGCAGTTCATTGAATACACCTGAGTTACCTTCAAAATAATAGCTGCCGGTTCCGCCGCCACCGACAATGTCGCACTCCAGCCCCTCAGCCTTTAGAGATGCCAGGGCATCACTTACCATTGCCAACGCAATATCTATCTTGGCTTTGCGATCCGCATAACTGTCGAGGTGCTGCATTGCTCCCTGGTAAGCCTGAATACCTGAAAATTTAAGGCCGTCGGCCGCATCAATGGCTTTCGCGATCTCGACAACATCCTGTGTTGTTGTTACACCACAACGACCGGCGCCACAGTCTATTTCAACAAGACACTCAATCTCGGTGCCATTTATTTTCGCCGCATTCGATAAGTCGACCACATTTTCAATGTCATCGACACAGACAATGGTGCGAGCACCCAGTTTCGGCATGCGCGCAAGCCGATTAATTTTGATCGGGTCTCGAACCTGGTTTGATACCAGTATATCTTTAATGCCTGCACGTGCAAAAGACTCTGCTTCAGAAACTTTCTGACAGCACACGCCACAGGCTTCGCCATGCTCTATTTGCCATTTGGCAATATCTGCAGATTTATGCATTTTGCCGTGAACGCGATGGCGAACACCGGCCTGCCGGCAGAAATCGCGCATTTTCAGGATGTTGTCCTCGAATGCATCAAGGTCGACAATGAGACAGGGAGTCTGAATCTCTGACTGTTTCATTCCAACTGCGGCCGGGATGTTATAACCAACTTCGCAATCTTTAGGGTCAGTAATGGCAATCATACATAATCTCCGTAAATTAATTCACTAGTTTATCCACTGGTCTTAAAGCCAGGGCAGGGTATCCAGGTCAACATTACCGCCGGTGATGATTACCCCAACGCGTTTGCCTTTAAAAACCGGCTTGTTTTTTAAAATTGTCGCTAATGGCACTGCACAGCTTGGTTCGATAACTATTTTCATTCGCTGCCAGGTGAGTTTCATTGCTGCGATTATTTCTTCTTCCGTTGCCGTCAGGATATCAGTGACGTAACGGCTGACAAAATGCCAGGTCAGCTCTTTCAAGGGAACTTTTAAACCGTCTGCGACGGTCTGCGGTGCATCATCGGCAATGATGTAACCCGCTTTGAGTGACCGTGCTGCATCATCAGCGTTGACAGGCTCTGCCGCAAATATTTCAGTGTTTTCAGCAATATTTTTAAGTGTCAGGCAAGTTCCGGATATCATTCCACCTCCACCGATGGGTGCGATCACAGCGTTTAGTTTCTCAACCTGTGTAACCAGTTCCCTGGCGCATGTCGCCTGACCCGCGATAACGCGCGGGTCGTTATATGGATGAACAAATTCCGCGCCAGTTTGTTCCAGGACTTTTTCAAAAGTAGCTTCTCTGGAACTGGTTGAGGGCTCGCATTCCACAATTTTACCGCCGTAACCAATCACGGCATCCTTCTTTGCCTGTGGCGCGGTATGAGGCATAACAACTGTCACGGGGATGCCTCGCCGACCTGCGGCATAGGACAGTGACAAAGCATGATTGCCAGATGAGTGTGTTGCCACTCCCCTGGCTGCCTTGCTCTCGTCCAGGCCAAAAACGGCGTTTGATGCCCCTCGAACCTTAAACGCGCCGGCTTTTTGAAAATTTTCGCATTTGAAAAACAGCTCAGCGCCAGTCAAATCGTTCAGATAGCTGCAGGTCAAAACAGGCGTTTCATGGATATATGGTTTTATACGCTCATGTGCAACCAGTACGTCGTTGTAATTTGGAATGTTCATATATTCATAACCAGTTAGAATTGTTTTCGATAGTAATTTTGCGCTGCTGAAACACCGCTGCCCGTTTCAATCGGGTAGTCCAGATCCTTCATGGCCATTTCAATTGTAGCCAGGCCCGATAAGGCCATTACGTTGGTGATCATGCCCAGGTGGCCAATTCGAAATACCTTGCCGGCAACTTTTCCCAGTCCTATACCGTAAGAGACACCATATTTATCATAAGCATGCGTTACCAGTTTTGTGCCATCAAATCCTGGTGGCACTGTGATGGCGCTGACCGTGTCCGAATACAGTTCCGGTGAGCGTGCGCAGAGGGTCAATCCCCAGGCGTCTACTGCCTGCCTTATGCCTTCAGCAATATAGTGATGACGCTTGAAGACGTTCTCCAGACCCTCCTCATTGAGCATTAATAAAGCCTCTTTGAGGCCATGGATCAACCCGGTCGGCGGCGTATAAGGAAACAATCCCTGCATATTGGCATTGGCCATGTCGGTAAAGTCAAAAAAACAGCGCGGGCAGGTCGCAGAGT
>JAHEKD010000019.1 GCA_024638545.1 Gammaproteobacteria bacterium | reverse complement strand
CATTGACTGTAACCGAAAGTCGGCTCCAGCATCGGTGTGGATCCGACTGGCTGGTCTGTTGTATTACAACAACAAGGAAAGCGAAAAAAGACGCCAACAGCAGCGCGAACTGGATCGCCAATTGAATCTTCAACAAAAGCAGTTGGCTGATAAAAAAGCCCTTGCAGCACAAATAGTTCAGCTTGTTGAACAATACAGGCTGGACAGGGAAAAGGCAGAATTAGAATACAATTTTAATGACCAGAATGTTATTAAGAAAATACTCGTCACGAAAAACATGTCACACGAATTAAGTCGAGGACGGCTGTGCATCGTCCGCATGGGCAGTGCTTATGAAGTCGTACCCAAACCTATAGCGGATAAAATTCAGCAACGCGATGAAAGCGCGGTGCTCGTTTCAAACGAAGACCGGGAACAACAGACAGAAAAAGATTTAAATGATGACTATTATGCGCAGTTTGAGATACCGGATGACCTGATGTGGTAAGCATAAGCTATAGGGGACGGAGGGATTAATTTTTAATCCCTCCGTCCCCATTTTAAAAAGACCGCTTTTAAATTGAATCAGTTAGAATCCACATCATGAATGAAATTCGAAGTGTTCGATTCCTCGATAGCACCTCACCGCCACACATTCTGACGTTAATCCTCTTAACCGGTTTACAGGCATTGGCGATGACTATATTTTTGCCCAGCCTGTCAAACATGACGGGATACTTTGACACCGAGTACCGGATAATGCAATTATCAGTCGCGATTTATCTGGCCGTCAATGCTGTGCTGCAACTGCTTATTGGCCCTGTTTCAGACAAGTACGGCCGCCGCCCCATCATCCTTGGCGGTTTGATCTTCTTTCTTATCGCAACGCTGGGCTGCATTCTGGCCACCAGTGCAGAAATGTTCTTAGGTTTTCGTATGATGCAGGCGGCGGTGGTTGTGACCCTGGTTCTCTCGCGTGCAGTTATCAGCGATACCGCACCACCAGATCAGGCTGCATCTATGATTGCCTATGTCACTATGGGAATGGCCGTGGTGCCGATGATAGGGCCGGCAATCGGCGGAATGCTTGATGAAACGTTCGGCTGGAAATCCAATTTTATGCTGCTGTTTGGACTGGGCGCAATACTATTGTGGTTAAGCTGGTCGGATCTTGGCGAAACCGCCCCGAAAAGCGAAAATACGTTAGGACAGCAGTTTCGCGAATACCCGGAATTATTCATGTCACCCCGCTTCTGGGGCTATGCACTGGCCTCAGCATTCGCATCAGGTGTGTTCTTCGCCTATCTCGGCGGCGCAACTTTTGTCGGCACTGAGGTATACGGCCTCTCTTCCAGGGAACTGGGCTTGTTTTTTGGTTCACCCGCCGTCGGTTATTTTATGGGTAATTTCCTCTCAGGCAAATTCTCCCGTCGAATTGGCATAAATAACATGGTGTATTGGGGTACTTTAATTACGCTATCAGGTGTTTTTTTTTCATCTATCTTAATCAGGTCCGGCTTTAGCCATCCACTTGGCTTTTTTGGTTTTATGGTTCTCGTAGGCCTGGGTAACGGCATGACAATCCCGAATGCGGCAGCGGGAATGCTTGCAGTTCGCCCGCATCTTGCCGGTACAGCGTCTGGCCTGGGTGGTGCAATCATGATCAGCGGCGGCGCTACATTAAGCGCATTGGCTGGTGTATTACTTATACCCGGAACTGGTGCATCCCCATTATTATGGATCATGCTCAGCACATCTATACTTGCGGTAATTTCAATTCGCTACGTCATCTTCAGAGAAAAGCAGTTGTTACATCAGCAAAACTGAATCAATACCCATAGATCTATTAATAACTATGTAACTCTAGCCCGCATTTCTCACCACCCTACTACCGCGACGGTCCCTTGCCACGCCCTGTGGGCATTTTACTCGGTCAGGGTCCTCAACATAGTGTCAACGATGCCTGAGGGCCCTTGTGCCGGCACATATGCTGATAACATAATGCCGGCCTTTGGTCGTAAAACCCATACAGGACGCATCCTTTAACCGTCTCGCTACGAAGTCCGGTGAGAAATGCGGGCTAGAGCAGCAGGCAGCTTTCCATGACCGTAAATTAAGCGAAGCATGGGTAAATCGTCGACGTAATTATTTATAAATACTGTCAAATAAGGCCTTCATGGCCTCCCACGATCGTTCATCTGCCTGTTCATTATAGGCAAGCGGCATTTCAAATTTTTCACCAACCTGTGTCGCGCCAGGATTGGTAAATGCATGTACCGCGCCCGGATAATTAACGAACTCATATTCAGCACCTGCCGTATCCATTTCCTGTTTAAATTCTGAAATCGCATCAGCACTGACGAAAGGATCATCGGCACCGTTCAGCACCAGAATTTTTGCTTTGACATTACCCTTTTCCACAGGGCCATAGGGCGCAAGACTGCCATGAAAACTGACTACACTGTCAAGATCCATACCCTGCCGGGCCATGTTAAGTACTACACCTCCGCCAAAACAGTAGCCGATTGCAGAGATTTTTTCTGCATCAACGCTATCCTGCGATTGCAATAACTCCACGGCACTCTGGAATCGGGCAGTTGCTACTTCTTTATTTTCCAGGGCCTCGGTCATGAAGGCCTTGGCATCTTCGGGATGTGTTGCCAGCTTGCCGTCACCATACATGTCCAGTGCGAAAGCCGTATACCCAAGTTCAGCAAGTTGTCTGGCCCTGTCACGCACATAATCATTATGTCCCCACCACTCATGTACGACAAGGATACCCGGCGTTTTGTCGCTGATACTGTCATCGTAAGCAATAAAACCTGTGAATGTGGTTTCACCATGCTCGTAGCTGATCTCTTCAGTGACGATTTTGGCATGAACAGTTTGAAAAATTAAAAAAGTAGTGCAGGCGGCAATAGTCATTTTTTTCATACGGGTTCTCCTCGAATTGGTTTTACGACGCTGATTTTATCAGCATCTGATGATTAATCTACCTCAATCGAACGATATTCGGCGTTCAACGACGACTGAAATTTTTTAGTAGCAGTGCAGAGTGCCCGAGTTGACCCGATCATTGCATCGATCGGATTCAAATAGCCTGAAAAATCACTACTGCTAATTACACCATCAGTGCATAAAAGAACCGGGTCAGGTTCAGCTGTAGGGCGTTTTAATTTATTGCAGGTCTTGATAACTATGATATTGATTTAGAGATTACACTGTTTTCACGTCTTCATCACATACCGGTTATTAGGATTAAAAATCATGATACTGGTAATAAAAATGTCAGATACCGCACTATAATGTCAAGTACTGCCTTATTAAAGATTCTATAGAAAATGTATCCCACCGTAAAATATTATGCTGGGTGTTTAACAGTCTTGCTCCTGGCAGCACTATTAGGCTGTACGACACCAGCTGCTAGGCATGACGCTGGAGTCGAAAATGCAAATGACAGGGAGCTAGTCGTATTACTGCACGGGCTGGCGCGGAGCAAGATAGCGATGTGGAAACTTGCTTCGAGACTGGAGCGTGCCGGCTTCCTGGTGCAGCGAATCGGCTATAAATCGATCACCGGTACCCGGGATGAAATTCTCGCCGACATCGGCAGGCAAATACAGATGTGCTGTGCAGGGCATAATCATGCTGTGCACTTTGTCGGGCATTCGCTGGGAGGCTTGTTTATTCGTGCCTACCTTCAGGACAATCGGGTTGAAAATCTGGGCCGTGTGGTTCTGATCGGCACACCAAACCAGGGCGCTGAAATTATCGATAAGTTTCGACATAAGTGGTGGGTGCAATTTCTTGGGCCAACGGCACTGGCGTTAGGAACCGACGATAACAGTTTCCCGAATTCATTGAAACTACCCTACTACGCTGTTGGGGTGATTGCGGGTGTTTCAGATTCAGATAACGAAGACATACTGCCAGGATTGGATGACGGACTAATCAGCGTTGAATCAACTAAAATTGAAAGTGCAATGACCGACTTTACGATCATCGAGACCGGTCACTCCGCAATGCGCTATAACAGCGAGGTTGCAAAACAAACAGTAGCCTTTCTTAAAAATGGAAGATTTACACGTGAAACAGAACCTGAACTATAACTCTGCGGCGCTCTGTTAAGATAAGCACAGAGCTAAACAGCCTCACCCTCCTTAAACATGTGAATAAGACAGTCCTGTTTTAGTCAGTTCGGCAGTTTAGTAAACAATTTTTGATCATAAACAAGCCCTTGCAGCCCATCTTTCGGTGAGCAAGAGTCCACCCAGAGAGTGATTTAGAAATTTTTATATCAGCTGGAGGGCTTAACTGTAGTCAGACCCAGTATTTCCCAATCCTGCATGCCGCCACGGTACCATTTAATCTTGTGCGCCGGATAACCAAACTTGAGCAGATTTTTTATATTATTTGGAGATTGACCGCACCACATACCGTTACAGAACATTACAGCCGTTTTTGCATTGCTAAAGTCAAACAGGCCCTCATTTTCGGCGACACCGTAAATCTCTTGCATAATATCTGCAATAGAGAGCGGGTCTGCGCCCTGAGCAGGATTCAAAGCCGTCCAGGGTAGATTTATTGCGCCAGGAATGGTGCCTCGCTCAAACCAGTCAGGGGTTCTCGAGTCGATAACGACAATTGTGTCGTCCCCTGACTCAACTTTAGCCAGATAATCCAGCATTTCAACTTCACCAATGGTTTCTACCCCGGGGGCCAGGGACATGGGCTGTATACAAAATGGCGGACAGGGCCTTGATGTTTTTGAGAAACTCTTGGTGATAGTGTTTTCTGTGTCCTGGCTTCTCATGATGGAAATTGTTTCGCCCTCATGCGTGACGTCGACTGATTCGAGATCGGGCGTTATTTTAACTTCCATATCCTGAGCCATGGAATTCAACGACAGTCCCAGGCTAATGGATAATACGAACATCATTATAGTTTTCATACTAGTATCCTCTATCTGTGTGTTATTGCTGTTTAAATACAAAAATTTAATCGCACTCGGGTTCTTCGTCCTCTTCTTCATCATCCGCACTGTCGGCACTATCAGTCTCAGACTGATCTAAAATTTGTGCCTGTGCTGTACATGAAGGTGGCTCAACTATTGCCCATGCATTCACAGTCATTGAAAATATAAATATAATTTTGAGGATTTGTGATAATAAGTAGTTACATTTCATACATATTTCCTCCAAACCGGTTAAAACTGAATCTGCTCTTCAATTGCGTCAATACCGGCTTGTGCGCAGGCATCGTCAGACTCACCACCGGGCGCACCAGAGACACCAATGCCGGCGATGATTGAACCGGCTGCCTCAATCAACATTCCACCACCAAGAACAACAACATTCGGCAAATCCCGAACGCCATTTATTCCGGTACCGGGCTGTGCCAGTTCCGTTAACTCCGAGGTGTTTGTACGAAAACTAACCGCCGTCCAGGCTTTGCCCGCTGCCGTATCAGGTGTATGTGCGCCGGCGTGGCGATCCCTCAGAATCACCTGCACATTTCCTGATCGATTAACGACTGCAACAGCAACTTGATAACCCTGCTCACGGCAATGATTCAGTGCAGCCTGAGCTGCTTTAAGTGCAGTCTCTGGCGTCAGAGATGTCGTGGTGAAGGTAGCATTATCCTGGGCAGTCAATACTGGTGGATAAAATCCAAGTATATTAAACGCGGATGTGAACAGAAATAGTTTAAGTAAAATATTCATTGTGTCCTTAATGTATTATAAGCCTTGTGAATTGAATTTTCCAAATCATAGCCGTAGTAATCTCTAGAACTCATCCCCAGAATTTTATCTGTCAATGAATTCCCGTTACCGTCTAAAAATAAAACCGTAGGAGTAAAACTCGCACCGTAATCCTCACAAAATGCATCCGTTGTGATATCAATTTTATTAAGCCCTGTGATTGTTTCACCAAAATCAAGAGAAATGCGCCTGAATATGGCTTTATCCCTGAACCGCTCTGAATTTTGCAATGGATTAAGAAATTCCTCACTGACAATATCACAGTAATGACAACCGGTTTGCTCGACAAGCAGCACAATAGGTAATTTACTGGATTTTGATAGTTCGCTTAAAGTTGAAAAATCGTCGATCTTTAACAAGGCACTGCTTGCCCTGGCACTCATAAAAACAACCAGAAAAAATATGAATAAAAAAGATCTAGATATCGGCTGCTGGTAATTGATTTTCATTACTTGGGCACACGAGACGCCCAGTTCTCCTTTTCACGCTGTGACTGTGCGATCGCGTCTTTGCTCTGCTCGAAGGCCTGGGCAACCAGCGCCATCGCTTTTTCGGTATTGCCTGCTTCCGATTCCTTCTTGGCAGATTTGAGTATTTTTTCTGTATCGCGCCACTCGTAGCCGAGTTCGGCAGCCTCAATACGTTTGGCTTCTGCTTCGTCCCATTTCGTGGCAAAATCATCGGCCAATACCAGCGCTGAGCTTAACAGTAATCCTGTTAATATCGAAAAGTTGACAGTGAAACACCTAATCATTTTCTTGCTCCTGGTCCATTAAACGCGAGTCCGTTACTCATGTAGGTCAGGAAATATTCCAAATTTCGATAGACAACACTTTGAGGCTTGAATCCTTTTGCACGCACCTGCTCATTGCAGCCTTTAAATCGTCGATGCAGCGTGCCCATGCCACCCCATTTTGAACGGTAAACCGGAAAATGAGAGGGATGGCCCAGCGCGGGGCTCAATCGATCGGCTCGCACATTCATGCCGGCAGAGCTGCCGTGACAGTCAAAGCATGAAAAATTTAGCTGCCCGCGCTTGCTAAAGTAAAATTCCTTACCGTTTTCGTATGCGGCCAGTGCTCCCGGTTCATCGGGTACAACTACATTGATAGGCTCGCCCCTTGATTGCAGGGCCATATAGGCTGATAGCTGGGCAATGGCGCCTTTGCCATATTTCAACGGTTCTTCATCATTGGATTGACGGCATTCATTCAGCGCCAGTTCCAGAGTCAGAACCTCCTGTCTCTGGGTATCATAATAGGGATATTGATGACGCGCTTTTAAAGTACCGTCTTCAAGGCAGGTTGCGTAAGAGTTACCGTTTGCAAACGGCGTTTCGTACAACACCTGACCTTCTTCAATATCGATTTCGTAAGGTGGAAACTCTTCAATTTCCTCCCACTGCTCGCGTGATGGCGCGTCGATTGAATAAATTCCGTTGATAAAATCATCAAGCGGCGTATCCGAAAATCTGCTTGTATAATATTTCTGAAAAGCAATGCGGTCTTCCTCAGGTCCGGCAACAACCCCAAAACCATAGCCCATCAAGCCAATCGTGATTAACACCGTTATCAATTGTTTCATTTTTTCTCCAAAATCTGTTTATAGGAAGTCTCAGTCAGGCTACTTTGACTTCGCCTTCATCCGTTTCGCCCATGTTATCCACTGACGTAAATTTGAGCACATCGCCTTTAGCGGGGCCTTTCAATTTAAATGAGAGATACGGGTTTTTAGAAATGGCAGGACCCATATTGCAATGAAAGACCACCTGATCATTCCATATGCACTTGACTTCGCTTATATGGTGGGCCGGAATTTTTTCACCTGTTTTATTATCAACCCGCAGCCCGGTTTCCATTTCGTGTTTCATTAATATTTTGACCGTGACGATATCACCGGACAGTTTTGCTTTTGCTTTAATAGTCATAATCGTTTCCCTCTAGTTATCCGCCGCAGCCACCAATAGTGACCTTAACTTCCTGCACCGCCTTGTAGACCTTGCCGTCTGCCTTGACCAGTGCAATGACGTTGGATGTCTTGCTCATTTTAATCCGTGTCGATACATCAGCCACGGAATTTTCAGTCAACTCGAATGTTGAAGCCAGCGGATTAGGATTGCCGTCCACAAGGATGCTGATACTTTCAACGTTTGGCATATCTGTGCTGACAGAAATCGGCACAACCGCGCCGTTTTCTGCAATATCCGGGGCTTTTAATTTAACCATGTCGCTGTCAGCTGCATCACTTGTACCATACAGCGCGTTCGTTACGGCATCAATGTCTTCGCCGTCGAATGCGGCCTGGGGCCAGGCTGCCCATGCAAACCTGGAGATCATGCTGATACCTGTAAACGTAATCAGCGATTTAATAACAGTTCGTCGTAATATGCTCGTCATTGCTGTGACTCCTATAATGTATGTATATATTCTGCAATTTTCTGAATTTCATCCTCATCAAGAATGTTGTGTAGTCCGAAAGGAGGCATTAAAGAATTTGGATTTTTATCCAAAGGATTGGAAATTTGAGAGACCAGTGAATCAAGTTCAGGATAACGCTGTTTCATTGCGATGAGTGGCGGCGCCGTGTTTCCTGGCAGTGAACCGTCATCGATCATATGGCATGCCAGGCAGTTGCCCTTTTTTCGGTCAAATGTTATCTCTTTACCTTGCGCAATACGATCGGCATCGCCAAGCACTGACTGGCAAAATAAAACGGATGTCAGGAAAATGAAAATCCAGAATTGACTGCCTCTGGTGAACAAAGGTGTTGTGAACATATGTTGCACTCCCATGCGAAAAGTCCTTATATTAGCAAATAGTAATATAATCCATACTAATTAACAAGTTTAATCATGTAATCAACAGCTTCTTGAACCTGCTGATCTTCAAGGTTGGGGTTGCCGCCTTTTGCGGGCATGTAGCCAAGCTCACCCTGGTAGCCATTGATCGCATGCTCGATCAGAACGTCAATTCCCTTTTCCAATCGTGCAGTCCAGGCTGATTTATCGCCCGCGACAGGCGCACCTGCAGCGCCGGCATCATGACAGACAGAACATGCGGTTCTGTAAGTCTGCTCACCGCTATCCGGACTGCCGGCAGCCAAAACTGCGTTATCCTCCACTGCCTCCGGCTGGAGGTGCTCCGTAGGCGTCACCCCGAGATCAGTGGAATCCCACGTGATTTTAATACTTTCCGGATCCCGGCAATTCTGCATACATCGCTGGTTTTCCACATCCGGTCGCGGGTCATCAACAAATGCCATTTCGTTTGGCAGTTTAACCGTAGTGAAATTTTCCCTGGACAGGGTAAAGTCATCCTCGACAAGGTCATTGAGGTAGAGAATGTAAGCAGTCAAGGCATAAACTTCGTTGTCTACCAGCGACTGTGGTTGTAAAAACGGCATCGCACGATGAATGTAATCCCATAAAGTTGAAACAAAGGGCCAGTAGCTGCCCACTGTTTTTTCCGGCCGGTCGTCGGTGAGCGTATCTTCACCACCTGCCAATATCGGCCAGCGATCCATTCCTTCACCAAATGAACCATGGCAGGAAGCGCATTTTTCCTCATAAATCAACTCGCCATCTTCCACACTGCCTGCACCGTGTGGCAACCCTGTGCCGTCAGGCCTGACATCGATATCCCATCCGCTGATCTGCTCAGCGGTTGCAGACGATCCAATGCTGTACTTGTCCGGCGCCGCTTTACAGACGGTGGCTACCATTGAAATTAACAGCAAAAAAATCAGCCGGGATTCAGTCAATTTGCACATTACGCACCTCCCCGCTCTCAAACAGTTGCCAGGTATGTATTGCGTTTTTATGATAGATGGAATTCACACCTCTTACCTCGCGAAGCTGACCGAGGGTGGGCTGGACATAGCCAGTCTCGTCAACCGCCCTTGCCTGAAGCAGGGCTGGCGAGCCATCCCAGTCCCAGTCAAAGCTGAAGCGTGTCAGTGCCTTATCGAGGACCAGGCCTTTCAATTTGGCCTGCTGCCAGTTGACGCCGCCATCAAAGGTCACATCAACATGACTAATTTTACCGCGGCCCGACCAGGCAATACCTTCAAGTTCATGGTGGCCTTTATGTTTCAAAGGTTTCTCGGGACACACCGAGGTTATCACCGAATTGGCTTCCTGCACGAAGGTAAATCGGCGTGCCGATCCATCCGGCATCAGGTCGGTATATTTGGAAGTCTCTTCTCTCAGATGCCAGGGCTGGTCACCCAGTTCCAGCCGTCTAAGCCATTTAACGCTGGTATTACCCTCCCAGCCAGGATTCACAAGGCGCACCGGGTAACCCTGTTCAGGTCGTATCATTTCACCATTTTGCGCATAGGCAACTATACTGTCGTCAAGTGCTTTCTCAATGGGGATACTTCGCCCCATCGCAGCACCGTCGGCACCTTCCGCCAGCAGCCATTTTGCTTCAGGTTTAATGCCCACTTCATCCAGCAGGACAGATAATTTCACACCCGTCCATTCACTGCAACTCACCATGCCGTGAGTAAACTGTAGTGCCTCCATTTGCGCACCCCGCCATTCCATTCCGCCATTTGCCGGGCATTCAATAAACCGGATTTCAGACACCGATGGGAACCGCATCAGATCCGCCATGGTAAATATCAGCGGATTCTCACACAAACCGTGTATCATCAAACGGTGTTCATCCGGATTAATCTCAGGAACCCCGGCGTGATAGCGCTCAAAATGCAGGGCACTGGGCGTAATGATGCCTTTTAATTCATGCAGTGGTGAAAAGCTGATGGATGAAATTGGCGATGCCGTCAGCCACGGCACTGTGCGCCTGATGACCTTATCTTCATATGGAGACGGCGTGCCGTAAGGCACCGTAACCACGCCCCGGCCCATTTTTTTCATCCACTCCGGGACGCTGGGAGGCAAATTGGCATCCTCGATATTGGCAACAGACCTTTCAATGCCAATCGTGCCGGCACCCGCCATCAGTGCAGCGTTTTTCATGAATTGCCTGCGAGAGGTCTTTTTTTGTTTCATCTTGACTCCAATCATCGGTAACTGTGTGTTAATGAATGATTTTTAATGGCCTGCATGGTATATTGGCAGCCATAATTAAATTAGCAACTACTAATTTAGGATATTATAGTATAAAAAGTCAAACGAACTTTAACAAATGAACAAACCAGGTGTTGCTGAAAAACACATAGATATAAACGAAATGCGTGTCGCCGCTGCATCGGCTGCGCGCATGTTGAAGAGCCTGTCCAATGATCACCGCTTGATGATTCTCTGCTTGTTGTCGGAAGGTGAAATGTCGGTTGGCCAGATCAGCCAGTATATTGATTTGGACCAGTCACCCCTTTCGCAACACCTTGCACGCTTGCGTCATGAAGGACTGGTGAAAACCAGAAAAGTATCGCAGACAGTTTATTATTCACTTGACAGTTATGAAGCCACGGCAATTATTGAAACGCTGTATAAATTGTACTGCACCGATTAAAAGCATATTTTTTACAGCGTATCGATACAAGTGTCTTGATAGATTGTAGAGTTATAAACAAGCATGGTCTCAGCTGTGAGCGTCGAATGACTCCATTAGATACAGTGGGCCTGCCCCTTGTTATCATAAGTAAACTCGTGCTTGTGGTAAATTCCAGCCTACCTGAGGCACTGTCGAAATAGGCGTTTGGAAAAATAAAAAATATTTAGAATTTTAATTCCCTTGACAGCTTTATTTTAATTGACATGCCCTTACGGTCTGACTTAACTCAATCATATTGATGCCATGCGAGCAATATGCCCTTTAGCACTGCTTCACAGGACTCACGTAGTTCCCGGTTTACATTCATTAAGGTAGACAGTTCAACCTCACTAATCTCATCACGCCTATTTTGGTATATTTCGTGAAGAAATTCGTGATGAAACAATTTAAGTTTTGACTGTAGTTCTTCCAGTTCCTCGGAAAAATAGGCGAAATCATGATGCTTGTCTATGAGCCCGATTGCAGTTGAATAGATATCGCTTACATTTTGCTTTAAGCGTTCGAAACGTATCAAGATCTCTTTGTTATCCATTGCAAAAAACAAATTTAAATCTGCACGAATATCTTTTATCGATTTTGCAGAATAGACAGCATGCCTGACTGCGCTTAGCAGTGACTCAATCTGTTTTGCCTCTTCAGGATTAAGATTGAAACTCTGCACCTCAATCGCATACTGGACAATCTCTCCCTCCAGGCGTTTAATATTTTCATACTCATTCTTCTGGTCTGTATCAGAAACCGTCTGTTCTAATGTTACTACGCTCGTGGTTTCAAGGATTTCTTCTTTACTGATTTTTAAACTGTAAAGGTTATAGTGAGTTGTCATCTGTAATAACCTGCGCGACTCCAGCTTCATTGCTTCTAAAGCTGCATCGGTAACATTTGCTGGAACTTCGCTGATAAATTGCCGAATGTCAGATATATCCTCCTTGATCCTCGTTTCCAGAAATCGTGATAATGGCTTTATAAAAGGTATAAAAAAAATTACGCCGGCCAGATTAAATAAAGAGTGAAACATTACCAGTGTATAGAGTGGATCAGTGAATCCCATAATTCCTGTAATCAATTTCAAAGTTGGAACAATAAATATGAATGCAGTGATGTCTACAGACAGGTTGAACAACACTTGTGCCATTGCAACACGTTGTTTAGAGACGGCGCCTTGAAAGCTGCCCAACAGGACAGTGCTCGTGGTACCAAGATCAGCACCGATAACTATTGCGGCAGCTACCGGCAAAGGGATGATTTGGGCATGTAACGCACTTAAAGTAA
>JAHEKD010000481.1 GCA_024638545.1 Gammaproteobacteria bacterium | reverse complement strand
TCAAATCCAGGCTATACATCAGCGGAGCCTGCCCTTTAGTCCTCGCCTATCATTGCCAGCTCGACCAGGCGAGGGAAGCCGCTAAAGGTGCAAGAGCTATTGGCACAACAGGACGGGGAATCGGTCCCGCCTATGAAGATAAAGTGGCGCGCCGAAGTATCAGGGCCGGCGATCTGCGCGACCCGGCCAGATTGCGCGATAAACTAGAATCGGCGCTGGATTTGCACAATTTCATCCTTACCAAGCGCTTTAATAAAGAGTCGATAGATGTAGACCTGGTCTATGATCAATGCATGGCCTATGCTTCGCATCTGTCCGCTCAAATCACCGACGTTGCAGACAAACTTCAGCAAGCACAAAAACAATCCAGGAATATTATGTTTGAGGGGGCGCAGGGCATGATGCTGGATGTTGATCACGGCACTTATCCGTTTGTGACCTCTTCAAATACCACGGCCGCCTGTGCAGCAACGGGTACCGGCGTCGGCCCCAGAGATTTACACGAAATCGTGGGTATCACCAAAGCCTATACAACACGCGTAGGAGCCGGCCCGTTTCCAACTGAATTATTTGACGATAACGGTCAGCTGCTGGGTAAAAGGGGTCACGAGTTTGGCGCGACAACCGGCAGGCCAAGACGCTGCGGGTGGCTGGATATGGTCGCCTTGAAGCGCTCAGTGCAGGTTAATAGCGTGAGCGCACTATGCATGACAAAGCTTGATATCCTTGACAGTTTTTCAGAGCTGAAGGTTTGCACAGCCTATAACCATCAAAATCAAACCAGATTAACGCCACCTTGTGCAGCTGAAGATTTTGAGCGATGCCGGCCCGTTTATGAAACGCTGACCGGCTGGTCAACACCGACAGCAGGGCTGAAAGAGTATTCGTCCC
This sequence comes from Gammaproteobacteria bacterium, assembly GCA_024638545.1. Taxonomy (GTDB): domain Bacteria; phylum Pseudomonadota; class Gammaproteobacteria; order Arenicellales; family JAHEKD01; genus JAHEKD01. Next base: position 2,232 of record JAHEKD010000481.1, on the reverse strand, counting down.
TGCCCGAACAGGCTAAAGACTATTTGAAATTCATTGAAGATTACCTGGAAACACCCATAAAAATCATCTCAACCGGCCCGGAACGTAACCAGACTATTATCCTCGAGCACCCTTTTGGAAAATGACGATCTTGTGTCAACGGAATATCCAAGGTGATTATGTGTAAAGTTGATGTTGTTCTTAATCGAAGACTGAGAACATAACTTAATCGATAATGTATGCTGAACAGTTTGATTTTTTTAAGTAAAATATCTGACTACTGTTAACAGCTGTTTACAATGAGATAGGGCCTAGCCCGGATTTCTCACCGGACTTCGTAGCGAGACGGTTAAAGGATGCGTCCTGTATGGGTTTTACGACCAAAGGGCCGGCAGGGGCATCGTTAACACGATGTCGAGGACCCTGACCGAGTAAAATGCCCACAGGGCATGGCAAGGGACCGTCGCAGTAGTAGGGTGGTGAGAAATGCGGGTTAGCAGGCATTAGCTGCTGCTGAATTAAGGTGCCGGTTGGATAAGAATGTGGAATTGAATTCCTAATTTTCTGTAAAATAGAGGAAAAATTTAATACTCTATAGTTAGATCTAATATGAGATGCGTGGAAGCTGCTATTCCTGGAAATAGATTCCCAGACCCTTTTTAAACGGAGTCGACTACTGAAAGGTTTGTGCTTTCTGTAAACGAAGGTGGTACCGAGGAAAGGACTTGAACCTTCACGGGGTTGCCCCCACTAGCACCTGAAGCTAGCGCGTCTACCAATTCCGCCACCTCGGCAAAGAAGCCGCCGACTCTACAACGACTTAATGCTATTGTCAATTGATGTGAAGAAAACTAAAGATAAACAACGAACCGTGATTGGAACGGTAATAGGCCACCCTAAAGGCTTTGGCTTTGTCACGCGTGAAGATGGTGGCGAGGATGTCTACTTGTCGCAATTTGAGATGCAGCGCGTAATGCACGGCGACAGGGTCAGAATTGAAGTCAGAAAAAAAGGCAGGGAAAACAAATTTGACGGCAGAGTCATCGAAATTCTCGGCTACGGGCATAAGCAGCTCAGCGGTGTTGTAAGAAAATCCAATAACCGCCTCTATGTCGAGCCTTTGGATAAACGTATTTCACATGATGTTGAAATAGACAGACAGTCAATGAAATCAGTGAAAGCAGGTGATATTGTTGAAATAAAAATCAATCGCTATCCCGATATCAATAAAAGCCTCAAAGGTGAAGTCTGCCAGATTTTTGGTGCCCAGTCTGACCCGGATATGCCGGTAACCATGGCCTTGTATAAACACCAAATTCCGCATGCCTGGTCAAAGCCGGCGCTGGCTGCAGCCAGCCGGTGTCCTAAGCAGGTGACCAAGGACCAGTTTGCTGCCAGGAAAGATTTAACCAAGCTTGGTTTTGTGACCATAGACGGTGAGACCGCGAAAGATTATGACGATGCCATTTTTGTCAGTAGAACAGCACAGTCATATACGCTGTTTGTTGCCATTGCAGATGTCTCACACTATATTAAAATCGGTTCTGTGCTGGAACAAAGTGCCTATGAGCGAGGCACCTCGGTCTATCTTCCCAACCAGGTGGTGCCGATGTTGCCTGAGGAATATTCAAACGGTATTTGTTCATTAAAACCGGATGTTAACCGCCTGGTTGTGGTATGTGAAATAAAGCTTGATGCAAATGGGTCTCCTCAGGGTCATCGTTTCTATGAGGCGGTGATTAAGTCCAAAGCCCGTTTAACCTATACCGAAGTCTGGGATTGCCTAAACACAGGTCGGACCCGCAATCTGCACTCGAAAGTACAATCAATGCTTGATGACGCATACCAGCTTTTTAAACGCCTGCACGATATCCGTCATCAGCGCGGTGCACTCGAGCTGGAGATCCCGGAAGCAAACATACAGCTAGACGATCAGCACCGTGTCACGCTCGTGGAACCGACATTACGCAACGATGCCCATCGCCTTATTGAGGAATTTATGCTGCTAGCGAACGTTTGCGCGGCGCAAACCATGCTTGAGGCATTTGATTCAGGCATGTTTCGGGTGCATGAAAGGCCCGATCCTGAGCGCATAAGCGATTTGCGGTATTTTTTATCTGAATTTTCTCTCGAACTGGCAGGTGGGGATATTCCCGATAGCGAAGATTTTATTGATGTTCTTGAGAGTCCGCAGGTTAAGCCCGAGTGGCGATATATCATTAACACAATGATGCTCAGAACCCAGAAGCAGGC
>JAHEKD010000480.1 GCA_024638545.1 Gammaproteobacteria bacterium | reverse complement strand
AAAACAGTACACATATTCAGCAACCCAGGGTATGCGCACGGAAAAAGGCTCCTGTGGATCGATGGCGTAGTAACCGATCTGGCTATGGTAGAGGGTCCTGGCTCGAACGAATGCCTCACGGGATCCATAGCCGTGACGGATAAACATCTCTTCAATGGCCTGAGTACGCAACGAGTCCGATTGATCGATGAGCTGCCGGATTTTCGGGTTGTGGCGTGACCACTCCCTGACGGCGAAATCAAGCCGGGCATTAAATTCAGTTTCATCGGCCCAGCAAATAAATATCCGCAGAACCGCTTCACAAATTGTGCCGCTCCGTAAGCCGGCATATTCAACAATTGGATAGGTGTTATGGCGCTGCCAGTACTCAAGAATATGATTCAGAAGGTCATCAAGGTTTTTAAAATACCAGTAAAAGCTGGATCTTGCGCAGTCAAGATTCTTCGCCAGGGTGGAAATTTTTATGCTGTCGGCACCGTTTTCAACAAGCCTCTCGAGAGCCTTGTCTAACCAGTCTTTTTTGGTCGTGCGTTGCGGGCCGCGACCGGATTTCGCCATATTAAATTTTTACCTTAAATTTTGGTGTCACCATTGCCATACTTCATGACATATTTAGTGGTCGTGAATCAGCATGACGGCTTGATCCTGATAATTATGTACAGTATAGTACATAATTCAACGGTGAGTTTGAAAAACTGATCACCGAGAAATTACATTAGATAGCGGATAACAAATGTCCATGCAGGCCGATAGCAAAAACCACAGTTCAGCCGATAAGGCGAATAGACAGGCTGTCGTGCCAAGAAAAGAGGTCAAGCGTTTAATGAAACGTTCTAATGTCCCGGGTTTGATGAGGTTGTGTCTCTGGGCTGCGCTGCTTGTGTCAACGGGGTCGCTGATAGGGTTGTCGATGGGAAGCCTTTGGCTGGTGCCTGCACTGATCCTGCACGGTATCGTCATGGTTCACCATTTTTCACTGCAGCATGAGTGCATACACTATTCTGCATTTCGCCAACGCGGGTTAAACAACGTCATCGCGTATTGCTGCGGCATTTTATTGCTGATCCCGCCGCTGTTTTTTCGCTATGAGCACACGGCACATCACAGCCACACCAATATAAAAGGCAAAGACTCAGAGCTCATAGATTTACCCTCCACATTTGCCGAATACTTTTTATACGTATCGTCATTTACCTACTGGGGACTCATGTGGAGTTCATTCTTAAGAAAAGTAGCAGGTCAAATAACCGAAGAGGAAAAAGCGTTCATACCGGAAACTGAGCGCAACAAGGTCATCTGGGAGTCGCGATTGATGGCTGTGTTTTACCTGATAATTATACTAATAGTGGTTCGCTATCAGTGGTACGCACCGATCTGGTACTGGTGGCTGCCGGTGTTGCTGGGTGAACCGTTTATGCGGGCCATTCGCATGACCGAGCATGTCGGGTGTCCGCAGAAACCTGATTTTACAGTTAACACACGTACCAGCCTGGTCAGTGCGCCATGGCGGTTTTTATGCTGGAACATGAACTATCATGCCGAACATCATTTCGCACCGTCGGTGCCTTTTCATGCGTTGCCGATACTGCATGAAAAACTAAAAGACCATGTCACCATTGAGCGGGGGGGTTACCTGGCTGCCCATAAAGACATCATATCCCAGATCAGGAATAATCAATCTGTACGGGGATAGATGCCTGATCTTTCAAAGATAGCCGCTAACAGCCGTTTTCAGATCACGCCCATCGCGTCAATTTCAACTAAAAACGCGGGATCAGCCAGACCGCTGACAACAACGCCAGTGCTGCAGTGATGCACGCCTGCAAACCATCTATTGATGGCGACATAGACCGGCGCGCGGTATTCGATGTCGGTAACATAAACGGTTAGCTTGCAGACATCATTTAAGGTGCCGCCGGCTTCCTGCATGAATTGGGCAATATTACGGCAGGCCTGATCGGCCTGTATGCCCGCATCACCTTTGCCGATCAGATTGCCGTCCAAATCCACACCGACCTGTCCCTGCATAAACACGAAATCGCCGCTGGCCCGAATGGCCTTGGAGTAGGTGGCCTCGGCGTGATAGCGTGTTTGATATTTATGGATATGCTGTTTGGGCATTATTTCTCCTCATGATCAGTGTAATTTAATGGCGGCTTATTCAAAGTTCGCGCCTGCGCGTCTCAGAACATCCTCCATCATGTCGGCAAAACTGCAATCTACAGCCAGCTCGAATCCGTGCATGCGACGGATCAAAAGGGCTTTTAAGCCAAATACTTCGGTATAGCTGACCCCATTTTTGGGAAACTTATCCGGATGAATATCGAGCGGACAGAGGCTTGAAATAACTTCGTCAGCTTCTGTGCCGCCGAGACTGAAAAATGCCAGCGCATCAGAAATCAGCACCGCGCTGATATTGCCGGGAACAGCGGTCAAATTGATCTGCTTCATGAGTTTGTCTTCTTTATCAATGCCGGTTCGTAATAACCAGTGATCAGGGCCAATGGCGTAGAGTTCGCCGTGATCACTGGCCGATGCCGTATTGGGGCGTTCGGGTGCAGGCGGCCACTCTCCGGACAGCCAGTCGAACAGATCCTTTTCACTGCCTTTTAAATCGATGACTGTCGATAATTCGAGTCGTCCGGCATTAACATCATATTTCATTTCAGCTTCTTAATAATTTACCTTCAGGGTCATGAAAACAGGGTGCCACGATTTGCGCCGATACCACTTCCTCTTTTAAACGAATATGCGCTTTTTGACCAATGCGTTTGCGGCCGTTGTCAAGCAATGCCAGGGCAATGCTGCGGCCGTTGACAACGCTGTGGACGCAGGCGGTTACAAGGCCTTCAGAGGCTTCACGTCTGCCGCCTGGCGTAATCGGTGCGCCTTCGGTGACCAGTCGATCGGCGTCATCGATTAACAGGCCGACAAGCTCACGCCGCTGCTTACGACTGCTTCTGCGTATTTCAACGGCGCGTTTGCCAATATAGTCACTTTTCTTTTTTGACATCACCCAGCCCATGCCCAGGTCATAGGCATCGGTTGTGCCATCAACTTCGTGACCCAATGAAAGGAACCCTTTCTCAACACGCAGCACATGATTGGCCTCTGAGCCTATTGGGGC
>JAHEKD010000479.1:2036-3127 GCA_024638545.1 Gammaproteobacteria bacterium | reverse complement strand
CAGTGCAAATACATCCGATTCCGTGACCCGTTATGACCTGAGTTTTCGCAATCCGTACTATACCACCAGCGGTATCAGCCGTGGATTTCGCCTGAATAAACGTGAGGTTGATTCAACAGAAGCGAATACGGCCGAATACATTCTCGACTCACTGGGCGGGGGTGTCTTTTACGGCTTTCCGTTAAGTGAATTTATTACCCTGAATGCCGGTCTTGATTATGAAAAAATAGAGCTGGAAGAAACACCGGAAACGCCCCCGGAATTTTCCAGTTTTATCAATGATTTTCCAAAAAGTGATTTATTCAAGCTAACATCGAGCATTTCGCACGATACGCGCGATAGCCTGACATGGCCCACTACAGGGGGAGTGGTATCATTTTCACTGGCAGCAGCATTACCCGGCAGTGACCTGGAATATTACAAAACCAATTTACGCACAGCCTACTACCAACCTTTGTTCAGTGACAATTTTGTCCTTAAGCTGGGAGGCAGCGTTGGTTACGGGGATGGTTTCGGTGATACGCCGGAATTGCCTTTTTTCGAAAACTTTTTTGCCGGCGGCCCATCCACGGTTCGTGGCTATAAATCCCGGTCTCTGGGTCCAAAGGATACGGGTGATACGCCGGAGACCATAGGTGGTGCGAAACGCCTGCTGGCAACAGCCGAGCTTTTATTTCCGTTTCCGGGCGCGGCAGAAACACGTGACAAGCGTTTAGGTCTGTTCGTTGATGCCGGTCAGGTATATAGACAGGACGACAGTTTAGAAACTGGCGAATTACGCTATTCCGCAGGCTTGTCATTTCGCTGGTTATCGCCTGTTGGGCCAATAGTGGTCAGCTATGGTGTACCATTAAACGATGAAGACGAGGATGAGGAAGAAAACTTTCAGCTAACGCTGGGTGTGAATCTCGACTAATGATGAACCATGTAATCAGTTACATTGCTTTATTTCTAATCGCGAGTACGGCAGTCTACGCGGATGATATCAAGATCGGATATATAGATGGTGTCAAGTTGATAGAAAGGGCGCCGCAGGGTGATGCTGCAAAAGCCGCGCTGGAGTCCGAATTTAAACCCCGGGAGCAGGAAAT
>JAHEKD010000479.1:533-2026 GCA_024638545.1 Gammaproteobacteria bacterium | reverse complement strand
TCCCAATTCCGAAGATTTTTCTAAAAAGCAAAGAGATTTAAGAGACCAGCGCCGCGACTTGAAGCGCATGCAGCAGGAGATGCGCGAGGACCTGAATTTACGTAGAAATGAAGAGCTGGGTAATTTACAAAAGATAATCAGTAATGCCATTATAGAAATGGCCAAACAGGAGAATTTTGATTTAATTGTTCAGGATGCAGTATATGCATCATCGCAAATTGATATCACTGATGCGGTGCTGGATAAATTGAATGCGGCCTTTGAATCAGAAAAGTGAGTCAGAAAAATAAATTGTCAACAGTGTCATGACCATCACCGTTGAACAGTTAAGTAACCGCTTGGGACTCGAGTGCTTTGGTAAGATCCAGATGCGCATTGAGTCAGTTGCAAATTTTTACAGTGCAACCCGGTCGCAGTTGACATTCCTGACTTCTGATAAAAAGCACCAGGAATTAAATCATCGCTTTAACTGTGCAGTAATCACTACCGGTGCGCTTGCCGGTGAAATTAAGGCCGAAGCGGTGATAATCTCACCCGATCCACAGCTCAGTTTGCAAAAGCCGTGCCATTGATTCCGCCTGAAGAGAAATCAGCGCCATTTATTGACAGTAAAGCAATCATCGCTGATTCAGTAAAACTGGGTAGCGCAGCGAGTATAGCGGCCGGCGTGGTCGTTGAAGATCATGTTGAAATTGCCCAGGGTGTCAGTATCGGTGCGAACGTGTTTATAGGCAACGGTGCCAGCATTGGAAAACACACTAATATTGATGCAAATGTGACTATTTACTCTAATACGCGCATTGGTGAAAGTTGCCGGATACATTCAGGAACGGTTATTGGATCACCAGGCTTCGGGATTGTGCCAGATGGTAATCAATGGCTTCGTTTTCCACAGCTCGGGCGAGTGATTATTGGTGATAATGTAGATATCGGCGCTAACTGTTGTATTGATCGAGGCGCCCTCGATCATACGGTAATTGCCTCCGGTTTTAAACTCGATAATCTGATTCAGATTGCGCATAATGTTTACATTGGTGAGAACACGGTTATCGCTGCTTGTACAGGGATTGCGGGCAGTGCCGGGATAGGAAAAAATTGCCGCATTGGCGGCAGGGCATCAATCCAGGGTCATATCACGATTACTGATAATGTGGTCATCACGACGTGTACCTTCGTCAATAAATCTATTTCCAAAGCCGGTGTCTATTCTGCGAGTTTGAGTGCTCAGGAGAATGCGACCTGGTTAAAAAATCATGCGAGACTGCACCGGCTCGATAAATTATCCCGTCAATTTAGTAAAATAGAAACGCAGTTCAAACATCTTACCCAAAAAGGAGAGCGCCATGACAAGTGAGTTGGATATTAATAAAGTTATGGAGTACCTGCCGCACCGCTATCCTTTTTTACTGATTGACAAAGTCACGGACTATGTGCCCGGACAGACATTAACGGCGATTAAAAATGTAACCATCAATGAGCCATTTTTTCAGGGG
>JAHEKD010000479.1:0-523 GCA_024638545.1 Gammaproteobacteria bacterium | reverse complement strand
GGTGTTGATATTAGAAGCCATGGCGCAGGCTAGTGCCTTGCTGGCGGGCATGACTTACGATGCAAAAGCGCAGGCGAACCGAATCTATCTGTTTGTGGGTGCTGACAAGATCAGGTTCAGAAAACAGGTGATACCGGGTGATCAGCTGGTGTTCAACGTGAGTCTCGGGCGCATGATTAAAACAATTCTGAATGCCGAAGGAAGTGTGATGGTCAATGAAAAAAGAGTCTGCACGGGCAGCATTATGTTTACCTACAGGGATATCTGACCAACATGATAGATTCACGAGCGAGTGTCCATGAGAAAGCACGTATTGCCGGGAACGTAAGCATCGGGCCTTTTTCGATTATCGAAAGTGAGGTTGAGATTGGTGAAGGCACCGCTATCGGCCCGCACGTTATTGTCAAGTCCGGAACCCGCATCGGCAAGCACAACCAAATTCACCAGTTCAGTTCAATCGGTGATGCACCTCAGTCGCTCGGATACAGAGGTGAGCCCACCGAGTTAATAATTGGAGACCACA
>JAHEKD010000478.1 GCA_024638545.1 Gammaproteobacteria bacterium | reverse complement strand
TCGGACTGGTACTATTTCTGTATCTGCTGTATGACAAGATCGTCGGCATTGACAATATGAAGCTAGGTTAGGAGAACATCATGGCAGCACCCTCGTACGCAACCCCGCTGGAAAAAGTCTGGCACTATACTTACCTGGTCATTTGCGGCCTGATCTTCTTTTACCTGATTGCCCCGATCCTGGTCATCATACCGCTGTCTTTTAATGCGGTGCCCTTTTTCACCTTCACGCCTGAAATGCTGTCGTTTGACCCTGCCGGCTATTCGACCAAGTGGTATGAAGATTTTTTCAGCAATGCCAACTGGCAGGGCGCGGTAAAGAACAGCTTTATTATTGCATTTTTTGCAACCATTATTTCAACAACGCTGGGGACAATTGCTGCGCTGGGTCTAAGCCGGGCAGAAATGCCTTTTAAATCCATAATCATGGCGATACTCATCTCACCGATGATCGTACCGCTGATCATCTCTGCGGCCGGCATGTATTTCTTTTACACACAGATCGGCCTTGCCTCGACTCATCTGGGTGTCATCCTTGCACACGCTGCGCTAGGCACACCGTTTGTCGTGATAACTGTGACCGCCACGCTGGTTGGTTTTGACCGCAGCCTGATGCGGGCCGCCGCCAACCTGGGCGCGTCACCCACACGCACATTCTTTAAAGTCATCGTGCCGTTAATTTTGCCCGGCGTTATCTCCGGTGCCTTGTTTGCGTTCATCACCTCCTTCGATGAAGTGATCGTCATCCAGTTCGTCGGCAGCTATGAACAGCGCACTATCCCCTGGCAAATGTTCTCGGGTATCCGCGAGCAGATCAGCCCAACCATACTTGCGGTAGCGACCCTGCTGGTTTGCGTGTCTATCATGTTACTGTTTTCAGTCGAGCTGCTCAGGCGCCGCGGCGAGCGCTTGCGCGGTATTAAAGGCTGATCATTTCATATCACGCGCTCGTGATTGCATTTAGCCGGCAATTCTTATCTATTGCACTGCCAGACCGTATTCATCGCCCGGCTTGACAGTAATTTTGTATACTCTGCCCAGGTGTTCCGGCTTTCTGTCATGTACGGTGGTTTTATAGCAGGTATTGCTCTCATTTATTAGTTTGATATGTAACTTTTGTAAATAAAACTTTAATACATAACACCTGTCACTGCAGATAACCTGTTCAACCCAGGGCACCATCAGAATATTGCAGATCACTCCAGGCAGTTCGTTGAAAATACTTTGTAAAATGCTGCCGGGGGCTGTAAATCATTCTACGATTTGTCTTTCTCCATCCAAACTCCTGAACAATAACAGCCCATATCCGCCAGAAAGCGGTATGTACATATTAAAAGATAAATACGCATGAAGTTTCTACATGCTGAAGACACTTTGAAAATTCACGAGTATGTCATCGAATCTAATGAATTACCGGGGATAACCCGAAACAAATCGATAGAGGCCGACATCGCCAGAATAGACAACAGAATTACCTATGGCCTGAACAATGACGAATTTGAACTTGCCGCCTGTTACGCCTGTAATATCGCAGTTGGACATGTATTCAATGAAGCAGACAAACGTACAGCCTTTTTATCAATGGCAACATCGTTATTAGTCAATGAAATTGAACTCAAGCTCAGCATTAAAGAGACCGGAGATATCATGATCAAGGCAGCTCGCAAGCGCAATAGAAAAAACTTTTAAGCGCTGGATACGCACGCCTGAAACGCCATCTGCAATCTATCTGACAGTATGCGCCGGGTTCAGTTTATGCTCATGAATCATTCACCAGAAATTCAGTGCCGCTCGTTTATCGTGCGTTTTAGACAAAACAAATTATCTATGGAAGGTAACCAATGAACAGTGCATTCAAACAGGCGGCGGCGCTTGCCGCCGGATTCCTTATGTTTTGCGCTATAGCCCAGGCACAGCAAGGTGTCTGTGTCTATAAAGACGGTAACTATGAGGGACCCAGGCGCTGCTTTGAAGATAGTGTCCGAAATTTTGACAATCTGGGTATCAATGACCAGATTTCATCCTTCCAGATTCACGGTAACGTCGACATCATATTCTACGAGCACCAGGGATATAGTGGCGCTAACAAGCGGTTTTCCAGCAGCCAGTCACTCCTGACCGGCAGCATGAATGATAATTTTTCGTCGATGAAAATTGTTGTATCAAATCTACAGCAGCAGTGGGGTGATCGCGGTGAGTGGGGATACTACAGCGACGTTGATCCGGATAATGACTGGCAAAACAGTGATGAAAACGATGAATACTATAACGATAATAACAACAGCGATTACGGCGACGAGGATGAAACCGGCCGTGTTTGTTTGTATGAGGATGCAAACTACAAAGGCAGGGCGTACTGTTTTGAAAACGATGATCCGAGATTTGAAAATTTTGGCTTTGATAACAAGGCCGACTCAATTCGGATTGAAGGCAACATGGAGGTTGAGTTATTCCAGCATGCGGACTACAAGGGTTTCAGCCGCATCTACCGTAGAAGTGTTCCCCGCTTCAAGCCCAAGGGACGTAACCAGTTTTCTGCAATCAAAATCAGACGGCGCGGCGATGGTAACAACAGCCTCCGGACCGCCAAAGCCTGCTTATTTCCGGACCGTAACTATGGCGGCAAACCCTTGTGCTTCAATTCCGACAACCCGAGATTCGCCAATTTTGGCTTCGATAACAAGGCCGACTCGATTTTGGTAAGAGGCAACGTCGAAGTCATTTTGTACCAGCATGAAAACTATACCGGCTTTAGCCGCGTGTTTCGTAACAACAGTCCCCGGTTCCGAGACAGGGAACACGACCAGTTTTCATCAATCAGAATTCGCCAGCGTCAATAACGCTTGAGTGAAAGCATTTATTCAGCGATGAAGTCAGCGGCCACCTGCGGGACAAGGCCATCACTCAGTCTCATATTCAATAGCCATCACGGTGTACGCTGTTTGTCTCGGCCCCACGTCGATGACAACCTCATCGCCCACCCTTTTTTTTAGTAATGCCTTTGCCAGCGGTGAATCCACGCTAATGTAACCCTTATCCTCATTAGAATCAATTTCATCGGCACCAACGATTCGGTATTTCCGCGCCTCACCCTCCCGAGTTTCAAGTTCAACCACGGCACCAAAAAACA
>JAHEKD010000477.1 GCA_024638545.1 Gammaproteobacteria bacterium | reverse complement strand
CAAAATATAGAAGGTTTCCAGCAACGCAGGCGGGTGTTTGATAAATACGCTCGAATCATGAGCTTCGAGGTAGCCGGAAACACTGTTAAATCGTGAGTTTACAATTTTTACCGATGCTTTCTTTTTTTTACCCGCCTCCTGAAAAAATTGAATCAGTGTCTGATTCAGTAGCCTGATCTCTTTTGCTGTACGGTAATATCTTTTCATCAGAATTTCGACAGCCAGATTATTTTTACTATCGGTATAACCAAAATCTTTGGCAATAGATGTTTGGTAGTCAAACAGCAGCCGGTCTTCTTTGCGATTAGAATGAAAATGTAAGCCAAGACGTAATTTCCAGAGGAAATTTCGGCATCGGGTTAAGGTCTGTGATTCTTCCTTGAACAGAATTTTTTCATCACTTAATACTTTCAGGTCTATTTTTCCATAATGCCGTCCTGCAACCCAGATGATCGTCTGTATATCACGTAGTCCGCCAGGGCCGTCCTTAATGTTAGGTTCCAGATTGTATTCCGTGTCATCGAAAGCAAGATGACGTTGCTGCTGCTCAACAATTTTGGCCTTTGTATATTTTTCAGCGGACCAGAAATGTCCGGGTTCTATATCATCAAGTAATAACAGCGTGAGATTGCAATCATCAATTAGTGCCCTCGATTCCATTAATGTCGTCAATACTGTGATGTCCTTTTTTGCCAGCCTGACTGATTGTTTTACAGTTCTGACACTATGTCCAACTTCAAGGCCCATGTCCCACAGAAAGCGGATAAAAATACCTATTTTCCCAAGCTGGTCCTGGCCTGGTTTTTTAGCTGTTGCAATCAAAAGGTCGATGTCTGAAAAGGGATGCAGTTCGTTGCGTCCATAGCCGCCAACGGCGATGAGTGAGATTGTTTCACGATCTATTTTACAGTTAATCCATACCTGCCTTATTAACGCATCAATAAAAGCCGTATAGTCTTTAACTATTTTCTCAGCTGATGTGTTTTTGATGTATTCCTGATGCAGCACATTACGGCAATTATTTAGCAGGCTTTTGTATTTTTTTATCAGGACCGTTTGTGAATAATCTGAATCTAATTCAGTCAATGAATCGGTGAACTGTTTAAGGCTGTACGGTTTGCCCATTTTATAACTCGTCGCCAGGCAGGCATGTGAGTGCCTCATAACCATCCTTGGTGACAAGAACAGTGTGCTCCCACTGAGCAGATGCTTTATGGTCGCGTGTAACAACAGTCCAGCCATCCGCCAGTATCCGGGCTTCCTTTCTGCCCGCATTAACCATCGGCTCGATCGTAAATGTCATTCCCTCCTGCAGAACCAGACCGGTGCCTGGCGTGCCGTAATGCAATACCTGTGGACTTTCATGAAAGTCCTTGCCGATTCCATGTCCACAATATTCTCGTACTATCGAAAATCCGTTTTTCTCTGCATGAACTTGAATGGCGTGACCAATATCACCCAACGACACCCCGGGTTTAACCATTTCTATTCCCTTAACCATGCATTCATGGCTGACCCGCATTAAACGTTGCTCAAGCACACCGACTTTCCCAACACCAAACATTTTGCTGCAATCACCGTGGTAACCGTCTTTAATTACGGTGACATCAATATTAATAATGTCGGATTTTTTAAGTTTCCTTTCACTCGGAATACCATGGCAAATAACGTGATTCAAAGAGGTGCAGATTGATTTTGGAAAACCCTGGTAATTCAGGGGTGCAGGAATGGCTTTTAGATCATTTACAATATAGTCGTGACAAATCGTGTTAAGTTCATCGGTTGTTATGCCAGCGCGAACAGAGGGCTCGATCATCTTTAATACCTTCATCGCGGCATGGCCGGCAGATCTCATTTTAATTATTTCATCGGCTGATTTGATTTTTATATTCATCTGCAAGTGCGTTGATTTCAGATGCCGTAATATTACCAGTAAAAATTGGTTTGGCGATTGTCATTGCAGCTATAATTGTGTGAAAACAGCATGAAAAGCACCATAAGTATTGCATTCATTACAGGTAGTCGGTATAGCATGAATTTACAGATAATAATGCACAATGTTTGAATGAAGTGATCTTAAATAAAGAGATTCTGGGTTTGTCCAGTTGCCAGGCATTGTTTATCAGTTCTTCTTCAATCATGATAACCACGAGCGCCATGATTGGGGCCAGTCTCGCGTCGGATGCCAGATATGCAACACTGGGCGCTGGCATGACATTTCTGGCGATGATGCTGTTTTCTTATCCGATGTCACTGCTAATGGGAAGAATTGGAAGGCGGGGTGGATTTATCGCCGGATTCAGCGTTGCCATGATCGGTGCCGTGCTGGTCGGTTATTCAATAGCACAGCAGGACTTCATCTTATACTGTCTCGCTGCATTCGTGATGGGTTGCGGCATGTCATCGGGGCAATATTTACGATTCGCATCCATTGAAGTTGCCGGATCACTATATAAGGGCAAAGCCATCTCATATGTCCTGGCCGGTGGAATTATTGCCGCTTTCTTAGGTCCGAATCTGGCCCGTTTTTCCAGGAATTGGCTGGAGATTGAATTCTCCGGATCCTATTACTGCTCGGCAATTTTATTTGCGGTGATGATAATAATAATATTTTTTGTGAAGTTTCCGGCTGTGCCTGACAAGCATCATGCATCAAGCATAATCCGATTGTCGAAAATCGCTGTGCGCCCGGCATTTCTGGTTGCCGTTATCTGCGCTTTATCCGCTTATGGCTCAATGAACCTGATCATGACTGCGACGCCTTTATCGATGCATCTTCAGGGGCATTCGTTCTCAAATGCTGCCGTTGTTATCCAGTGGCACATCCTGGGCATGTTTGTGCCATCATTATTTACCGGATCACTGATTCAAAAACTGGGATTAGTTCCAATGATGATTCTCGGCTGCGTATTACTCATAGGCTGCACAGTGTGTAACCTCGCGGGCACCAGTCACGGACACTATGTATTTGCGTTGATTTTGCTTGGAATCGGTTGGAATTTTCTTTATGTGGGCGCAACTCAATTATTAACCACCGCCTACAGCGAACAGGAGAAATCCAAGGCCCAGGGATTAAATGATGTGTTGGTAGCGATTATCGTTGCCTTAACGGCAATGAGTTCAGGCTGGCTGTT
>JAHEKD010000476.1 GCA_024638545.1 Gammaproteobacteria bacterium | reverse complement strand
CCAATGCGCCTTTTTGTACTTCATGGCTGATATCAGTGCTGTCCTCATCGGCAACACTGGGAAAGCCTTCAAAAGTATCAAAACCGTAAATACGCCGAGTCAGGTTGACAGGCTCCATGATTGCCGAAAGCTTTGCCCAGGTCATAACTCCAAAACCCTGGTGCACACCGCACTCTACGATCGAACCCTTGACTTCGATTACTTTCTTGAATATTTCATACAGCGCTAAAAAGCGGGTCAAGTTTTGTCGTCGTACGTATTTTGGAAATTGTTCGAGTTTTTCCTGCCAACTTCCGGGATTACTGTCGAAACAGGCTTTGTTTATCAGCGGTTCCTGAATTTCCGCTTCACTACGAAACCCACCCTTTACAGATGCTGATTTGGTTTTACTCATGCCTCAAAATCCTTTGGTAGACCGTAAAATGAACGGATCAGTGAACTAACGTATCTGGCATCGTCAAATGTCATTACCGTATTCATAGGGATCATCATAAATTCGGTCGTGAGAATTTCGGTGTTCGGACATTCTGCACGTAGCTCCAGAGCGCTGAACTGATGGAGACATGAACCTCCCCACTGCAGGATTGTACCTACTCCGTGTTGGTCCAGGTGCGCTCTCAATTCGTCCCGTCGCCCGGAGCGCAATTCATAGTTTTGAAATACATCAAAATGGTCTGCATCAGCATGCGGACCGGGTGGTAAAACAAGGTCCTCAATTTCCTGCAATGCTGCCTGATAGATCTCGGCGATGCCGCGACGGTATTTTACGTAGTCATCATATTTGCTTAGCCGGTACATCAGGATTGCCGCCTGCAAATTATCCAGGCGGGCATTAAACCCAAACTGGGTTACCGTGTTTGTGCGGTGATCGCGACCGTGATCCCGCAAGCCGACTATTCTTTCGGCGATCGCTGAATCATTTGTAACCACCGCCCCTGCATCTCCAAACGCGCCCAGAGTTTTGGCCGGAAAAAAACTGAACGTTCCAGCCGCACCAAAGGTACCGGCAAAACGATTCTTGAATTTTGAACCCAACGCCTGGCAGGAGTCTTCGATGATCTTCAGACCATGCTCCTCGGCGATTTCCAGGATAGGATCCATGTTGGCAGTGCGCCCGTTCAGCTGCACTGGCATGATCGCTTTGGTACGCGATGTCAGCAGCTTTTTAACTGAATCCGCATCAATGAGATTATCAGGCCCGCAGTCGCATAACACCGGAACCCCACCACTGTGGTGTATGGAGCTTGCCGATGCCACAAATGTGTGACTGGGCACGATGACTTCATCACCTTCACTGATTCCTGCGGCAATACAACTTAACAGCAGCGCCATGGTTCCATCGGCCACACCAATCGCATGTTTTACGTTAAGGTACTCTGCCAGCTGTGCCTCAAATTCAAATAAATCGCGTTGCATAATGTACGCACCACGAGATAGAACGTCAGTGATAATTATGTCGAAATCTTCCTGATGCTGACGGTAGAGTTCAGGATAATTAAAAAAGGGTACAGTTCTTGTTTCCATTTTGTGCCTATGTTTCGTTAAGGGTTGCGACGCAGTAAATAACTTTGTGGGCCGTCGCCGGAACTTGTGCGTCCAACTCGTCAAAGCTTTCACGGCTGACTTCGTTTGGCCTGATTTCCGGTGGCATTGACTTCATTTGGCCAAACACAATCCGTTTAAGAAGCTTCTTGCCAGCCATTGTCTTGGGTATCAGACCGCTTTTGGCAGCGAGTGCTTTCACCGGCCGCAGAAGCTTCTGCCGTAGTGATGTTGCAGCGAGACGCGATCCGCCCCAAAACCTGGTTGCAAACCCGAAATTTCCGAACAATTCACGCAGTTCTAGGACACCGTGGTACTCATGCGAGTAAGGGCTGGGATTAAAATCATACAAATCTTTGTTTGCATTGCATACCAGGACATTACCCCCGGGTCTCAGAACGCGCGCGCACTCTGCCACAAATTTCTCGGGCTTGGCAAGATAGTATAGTGCTTCAAAAATGATCACTACATCGACCGAATTGTCACCCAGTGGCAATTTCTGTGCATCCATTACCTGTAGTTGCACCCGATCTTTGTAATATTGTCTTGGTCCCGCCAACACTGCCTCGGAAATATCCCCGCCAATTACGCGGGCACCTATACTTTGCAGGTAACCAATTCCGGCGGCAGAACCACAGGCAACCTCCAGGACGTCTTTTCCAGCACAATAATCGCCAGCCCAATAGTAGCGATTACAATGACGCTCAAATTGCTCCTGGGTGACGGGCTGACCGGAAGTTTCGGTGACTTCCAGAAATTCCGGCCGCGGAGTGGACTGGGTGATGTCCGGGCAAGTTTGTTCTTTTTGCATAGTCTTATTCCAGTATCGATCCCGGGCTCAGCGGGACCGTTCGATATGCCACCGCGACCAGATCCTCCGAAGCACCATTTTTTGCCAGCAACGTTGCAACCCCACGCAACGCCGCCGCTCTGTGCACGACCGCCAGCACCGTAAGAAAAACAAGGCGGATGTTCAGCATCAGGCTCTTATTATTTACATACACCAGACTAAGGCGACTCTTGTATGGCCGGATCAACTTTTGATATGCATCATCCGGATCTGCATGACCCCGAAGAATTTCACCTTCATCCGCGAACACGATGGATGAAAAATCGGTGATTCCCGGTCTTACGCTCAACAACTGCCGCTCCGCTTCCGTATACGTCTCAACCTCTCTCAACGTGTTTGGACGAGGGCCCACCAGTGACATATCACCAACCAGAACATTCCACAATTGCGTCAACTCATCGAGCTTGTAGCGTCGCACGAGGGTACCAATGGGCGTGATGCGCATATCGTCGCCCGCAGTCGAATCTCCCCCGATGCGGTCTGCATTAGCCACCATGGAGCGTAATTTAACCATGCGAAAAGGCTTGGCATCCCGGCCAGCACGTACCGCTAGATACAGCGGCGACGACTTATCCTGCAGCCAGATCAAAAATGCAAAAACAAGGATGACCGGGCCAAAGACCAACAACCCTGTCAAGCTGACAATAAAATCCAGAATACGTCGCATTACAAGTGGGTCCCGGGAAGATTCCAGTTCATGGCACAATTTTTCATGCTATTTGAAGATCGCTCAGAAATTAAAA
>JAHEKD010000475.1 GCA_024638545.1 Gammaproteobacteria bacterium | reverse complement strand
AATTTGCTTTACTAAGTGCTTTTTAATTAAATTTAAATCTGGTTAACCAATTTCAAAAGGTTTATGAATTTCAATAAATTAGTCATGACGCTGACTCATGAACAGGAGCGCTATCAGGGCATTGTAGATCTGTGTGGACATACATTATCTGATTTTCTTCAAGCGTATTTGTCGCAATCTGAACAGCTACCGAGTTGCTTAAAGCTATTTACCAACCAGCATCGTGTTGCCGGAATTTTAATACAAAAATTACCAGCAGAAATAGATGATGATGACGACTGGCATCGAATAGAATTACTGACGCAGACTATAACCGCGCAGGAAATGCTGAACTTATCAGTAGCTGAAATTATTACACGGCTGTACCATCAGGAGGATGTCAGGATTTATGAGCAAAAGCCTGTCACCTTCAAATGCAGCTGTTCACGTGACCGTATTGACAATGTGCTCGAGACCATGGGCCGTGATTCAATGCTTGATTTGCTGGAAGAAAAAGGCGTTGTTAACGTTGATTGTGAATTTTGTAATCTAAGTTATCAATACAAGCAAGCCGAGATAGATAAACTATTTATCAATCATATAGCTGACGAGCCTGGAAGCATTCAATAACAGTCAGTGCAAAATAAAATTGATACTTAACTTTCGAAACAGACATTTGTTCCTCCCAGGCCGCAGTACCCGGACGGATTTTTCGCAAGATACTGCTGGTGATAATCCTCGGCATAATAGAACTCGGGAACATCTTTAATCTCAGTCGTAATGGGTGCGTAACCAGCGGCTTTCAGCTGCTGATCATACTTGTGTGAAGAAGCCTGAGCCAACTGTTTTTGATCATCATTATAGGTAAAAATTGCTGAGCGGTATTGACTGCCAACATCATTCCCCTGCCGCATACCCTGGGTGGGGTTATGTGACTCCCAAAACAGTTTCAATAAGTCAGTGTAGCTGACAATCATCGGATCAAATACAACACGCACGACTTCTGCATGATTTGTCAGTCCTGAGCAAACCTCCCGATAGTTTGCATTGGGTGTCTTACCGCCGGCATAACCAACCTGAGTGCTGTAAACGCCTTCAACTTCCCAGAATTTTCTTTCCGCTCCCCAAAAACAACCCAGGCCAAACATGGCATACTGTAAATGATCAGGAAAGGGTGGCTGCATAGGATTTCCATTGACATAGTGCTTTTCTGGCACAGCAACCTTCTCAGAACGGCCCGCTAAGATTGTACTGGAACGGGATTGTTTATTAAGACCAAACATAGTGGTTATCTACAAGTAAGTGATTACAGATGATAGTATAGCTATTTTTTGATTTCACAGATACATTTTAGAAGTGATTATATGTCTGAAAACTATATAGATTCATACTATACCGCTACAGCCATTGGTATCGGCGATCCGAAAATTGCTGTTTCTGAGTACCGCTGTGATGTGTGTGTCATTGGTGCCGGATTTACAGGTGTATCTACTGCGCTCCATTTGGCTGAATCGGGTTGTGACGTAATATTGTTGGAAGCAAACAGGATTGGATGGGGTGCATCGGGAAGAAATGGAGGCCAACTTCACAGTGGCCAGCGTAAAGGACAGCAGGAGCTTGAGAGATTATTTGGCCGAGATCGTGCACATGAATTGTGGCAGCTCGCAGAAGAGTCGAAATCAATGGTGAAAAGCAGGATATCGAAGCACAAAATTGATTGCGATTACAAACCTGGCTTGCTGCACGCAGCTTATAAAAAATCTGATGTAAAAGATTTTGAGGCTGAAGTTTCAAAGTTGCAGGATGACTATAATTATGAGCAGGTTCGGTTTGTTACAAAACAGGAGATGTCAGAATTGCTTGGTACCGATATCTATCATGGCGGTGTCCTGGATAACGGTGCGGGACATCTGCATCCGCTGAATTATGTTCTTGGACTGGCGAGTGTTGCCAAACGGGCAGGCGTGAGAATTTTCGAACATTCGCCAGTTACGGAATTCAGTCAATCTGAACCTGCGAAAATCAGGACACCAGAAGCAAACATAGTTGCTGATTATATCGTCTTTGCGTGCAATGGTTATCTGGGTAAATTGAATAAAAGATTGGCATCGAGAATAATGCCGATCAATAATTTTATAATCGCAACCGAGCCACTAGGTGAAGAAAAGGCAGCACAACTTATTCGCGATGATGTCGCAGTTGCGGATACTAAATTCGTTGTTGATTATTTTCGCTTATCTGCAGATAAGCGATTACTGTTTGGAGGTGGAGAAAATTACAGTTCAAAATTTCCAAGGAATATTGCAGCATTTGTCAAACCGGTTATGCTCAAAGTCTATCCACAACTAAAGGATGTAAGAATTGAGTATGCGTGGGGAGGAACGTTGGCGATTACCGTGAATCGTTTGCCTTGTTTTGGTAGAATTAAACCAAATATCCTCTATGCCCAGGGGTTTTCTGGGCAGGGGGTTGCGATGACGACACTAGCTGGTAAGCTAGTTGCTGAAGCTGTGAGCGGCGAATCCGAACGTTTTGAGATAATGGCCTCACTACCGAGTCCAAAATTTCCCGGCGGCACGTTGCTGCGATATCCAGGTTTGGTAGCAGGCATGCTTTATTACAGTTTTAGAGATAAACTCTAAGAACTTTATTCAATCAGCATGGTCAAAGACAGCTTGGTTGCGAGTTCAATCATACAATCTAAATAATTTAATGGAGAATTTAACAATGTTAACAGCTAAGAAGCTTACGGGTACTGTAATGGCAACAGCCGCCGCTGCAATTTTTGCAGGTTGTGCACACATGGGCAGCGAAGAGGCAGCTATGGAAGAAAAAGCTGAAATGGCCCAGGTAAAATGCATGGGTACCAATTCATGTAAGGGCACAAGTGAATGCGCAACGGCTAACAGCTCATGTAAAGGACAAAATTCTTGTGCGGGTCAAGGCTGGGTTTATGCTGAATCTGCAGATGCTTGTACTGAGGCCGGTGGCAGCGTTGCAAGCTAATACATGATGACAATCATGTTTAATGATGAATCAAATGCGTTCTTAACAATTGTCAAGGCGCCGCCGGAGCCATAAATTAATAAGTGACTTTAAGTATGCATAAAAAGGCAGCCGAGTGGCTGCCTTTTACTTATTGACGAGAGTATTTTTAAAT
>JAHEKD010000474.1 GCA_024638545.1 Gammaproteobacteria bacterium | reverse complement strand
CTGCATTGATGGTAACAATCTGGCAATCGAGGTCATCGTCGTCGACGACGGGTCGACCGATAACACCCGGCAAAAAATCATGGACAGCTACCCGGGGTGGACACAGTACCCGGCGAGAGACGGCTTTAGCCTAAAAAAAAATGGCAAAATCATCCGATTTGTCGTGCAGGCGAACGGCGGCGCCCCATCTGCCAGGAACAACGGCATGAACCACTGCTCGGGCAGGTACATCAAGTTTCTTGATTCTGATGATTTTCTTATCACCGGTGCGCTCGAAACTGAATTCAAGACGGCCGAAATGCTGGGCAGCCAGGCACTCTTAACAGGCTGGATACTGCTCTACCTTGACCGCCACGGAAATGAAATATCCAGACAGAATGTTGACGCCCCGGACCTGGCGAACGGTATCGACGACATGCTTGACGGCAAGGGACCCTGTGCCTCGGCCGGATTTTACCTTCGCAAGAGCATCAGCCATCTGAGGTGGGATGAATCCATAACCAAGGCCCAGGACTGGATGTGGGCCTGGACGGTGTGCCTGGACGGCGTCGAATTTTCGCGGCTGGATATCCCCAGCTCCTGTTACCTTCAATATGCAGGCGAAGACAGAATTACACAGCAGGGAAACCCGGCCCTGCGTTCAACCGAGGCCAGGTTAAACATCCTCAAAAAAGTGCAGACCAGGTTAACTGAGAATAACCAGCTGACGCCAGCAAGAGCAGCCAAGCTGGCGCAATACTATTACAAGGATGCACGCGTGTTGTGTGAAAATAACCGTGCACAATGGGACAGGTTATACAAGAGAATACACCAGCTGGCACCTGCTTACAGGGTCAAGGAAAATAGCCGGCTTGTTCAAATGTTCCTAAAAGTTTTTGGCCTGCACAAAGGAATCGTTTACTATGTGTGGGTCAAATCAATTGTAAAAAAAATGCTACCCTGAGAGCAGGCAGGTAAATCAAATCAGCGCTTAACCCTGTGTATGTGATCCATGAAAGATAAACTCAGACCGTACATTCCACTAGTATTTCTGGATTACCTCAGGCGGTATCGCGATATCAGCTACACCATCCGGTTTCGCATGCAGTACCTTGGCGAGTCCAGGATCAGCAGTTTTTTAAGCGCGGCCAAAGCGTTCCTGCTGCCGACAAAAATCATTGTCTATTATCCGGTCAGACCCTCCTATGCCTACGCGGAGTTCAAGATGTGCGCGCTGCTTGGCATAACGATCAGCGATCGTCTTGTCAGCAATGCCCAAGTGGTTCATCGTAGAGAGTTCAGTACAAAATGTGAAACGCCTGACGAACTCAGGAACATTAACGCAGGCATAAAAATTAACTTCAGCAATATAGACATCAGCAAGCAGCATGTGGAATCGGTATTTGAAGCCGTTTTCGGCTATCCGCTGGCAATAGACCCGCTTAGTCATACAGGTCAATTTGTAAGAAAATCAGATGAGAATTTTACCCATGACGGACTCGTGATGGATGGCCCCTTGCGCGAAGATCAGATTGAAGACGGTTACGTTTATGAAAAACTGGTTGATAATTCCGTTAACGCAGATGAAGTCATGGACATTCGCATACCGGTAATTGGCCAGGAGATTGCAATGCTGCAGACAAAAATACGCCCGAAAAATGATCGATTCTCCAATAACAACACGATTGTTAAGACCGTGCCCCCCGACACCGTGCTGTCGGAATCCGAAATTGAAAAGATGCTCGAATTCGCCCGTGCCATGGCGCTTGAGTTTTTGGAACTGGACGTTTTAAGAGACAAAAATGACCACCGCCTTTATATTGTAGACTGCAATTCCACGCCGGCGTTCGGGCCTCCCCCGGGTATGTCTTTGCCTGAACAGGCTAAATACATGACCGCTGTCGCAAATTCCTATCGAGACCTGGTTGAAAACAAATGATGATAAAGCCGAAATGCTTGCATAGAACCAACCTGTTTAAGCAATTAATGTAATGCAAAATAGCGAATATACTCACTTGATTACAGGCCTGATGAAAGCACAGTCTATGCCCTGGCCTGAACATCAGGCTGATCATAGCGGCGCTTTATTTATTGAAGCTGCACAGCAACACGGCGTGCTGGCTTTTTTGAGCCAGTTTCGCGAACAGCTCGAGAAAGCCGGCTGGCCGACGCTCATATTGCAGGGCATCGCCATCGCCGGCGAGGCGACAAAGCAAATCCAGGCCCGGCGAGAAAAAGCCATCACTGGTGTCTTCAGGGAATTTTCAAAACACAATATTGATGCACTGATCTTCAAGGGCGCCGCCAACGCCTGTCTACTCTATTCGCATCCGCATCTCAGAACCCACGCTGACATCGATATTCTGATACGTCAAACGCAGTTCGAACAGGTAAAACAGAGCTTGCGTACAATGGGTTATGCATTTGACAATATCCTGCCTACAAAATACGGGCCGTCCCAGTCCACCGCAATGCACAAGGCGCCCGGCGAGACGCCCGTCACCTTTGACATACACTGGAAGATCAACAATCGCCTGGCTCTGGCCAACACGCTTGAATTTGATGAACTTGACCGGCGAGCGGTACACATCGAACAGTATGGCAGCGACGCCATGGGATTTTCATATGCTGATGCTGTGCTTGCGGCCTGCATCCACGAAGCCGGCAGCCTTAACAGTGAAAAAGGAAAATTAATGAGCCTGTATGATGTGTACCTGTTGCTGCACAAACTCGACGCCAGGCAATTGCAGGCACTAACCACGATGGCTGACGAAAAACAAATCGGTCGCCTGTACCGTCATTATCTACAGCGGTGTGTTGCAACCTTTTGCCGGGACACTGTTGAAGATACTCAACTGGCTGAGCGCGTCAACGGGGTAGTTGAAACAGCCGATTTTCAGCGCGGGGAATTATCAGCCGGGTTACTCGCCGAAAACCGAAGCTGGTTAAACAATCAGTGGCTGGATTTACGCAGTGTCGGGGGTACCATGGGTAAAATTGAATTCATGATGGCCAGGCTAAAACAAAAACTCTGATGGCGCTCACGACACTGGATTCGATACAGATCAGATTAAACCCGCAGTCGAACGCTCGTTTTAGCTACAAAATCTGCAATTGCATTATTAACGCCGATAAAAAAATCAGTGCCTTATCCGCTTTTAAGGT
>JAHEKD010000473.1 GCA_024638545.1 Gammaproteobacteria bacterium | reverse complement strand
CCCGGTAATACCACTCCCAGGCCTCCGGGTTAATTGGCTCGCCTACCGAACCCAGCAGCCTCAACGAACTGCGCGAAGTGCTTTCAACCAGTTCATCACCTAGCCGCATCAGAGCCCGGATTGCTGTGGGCGCCGTGTAAAAAATATTCACCTGATGTTTATCGACAACCTGCCAGAAACGGCTGCCGTCCGGGTAAGTTGGAACACCTTCAAACATCAGGCTGGTTGCGCCATTTGCCAGCGGTCCGTATACGATATAGGTATGTCCTGTAATCCAGCCTACGTCGGCAGTACACCAATAAACATCGCCATCATGGTAATCAAATATGTATTTGTGGGTCATCGCCGCAAACAGCAGGTAGCCACCGGTGGTGTGTAGCACACCTTTCGGTTTGCCGGTTGATCCTGATGTATAGAGAATAAATAATGGGTCCTCTGCATCCATATGCTCGGGTTCACACTCATTCGAAGCCGACTCACAGGCCTCATGACACCAGATATCTCGATCATCCACCCAGTTAACGTCATTTCCAGTGCGTTTAACCACGATGACTGTGTGAACGTTCGGGCATTCCGTTACGGCCTTATCAACATTGGCTTTCAGGGGCACGTTTTTACCGCCCCTCGGCCCCTCGTCTGAGGTGATTACGACCCGGCAGTCCGAATCCAGAATTCGATCCCGCAGCGCATCCGGTGAAAAACCGCCGAATACGATTGAATGCACCGCACCTATGCGAGTACAGGCCAGCATCGCAACGGCGGCCTCGGGCACCATTGGCATGTAGATTGAAATCCGATCACCTTTTTTTACACCGCGATCCTTGAGCACATTAGCAAAACGACAAACCCGTTCGTATAAATCTTTATAGCTGATTTTTTCATCCACTTCGGGATCATCTGATTCCCAGATGATCGCCGTCTGATCGCCACGCCTTTCAAGATGCCGATCAAGGCAGTTGTAGCTCACATTCAGCGATGCGCCTTCAAACCATCGTATGTGCCCCTCGCGAAAATTTTCTTCCAGCACATTGTCCCAGGGTTTAAACCAGTCTATGAACTCATTGGCCTGATCAGCCCAGAATGTCTGCGGATCTGTAACAGACTGATTATACATTGCGTCATATTTCTGCTTATCTATATGCGCATTTTTGGAAAATTCTTCCATGACTGGGTGTACTATGACTTCGCTCATCGTGCATGCCTCCTGGGAACAGTAAATAAAATAAATTTATCATCAATCAACCACAAAATGGCTGTTTTTTCCAGCTTCACTCGAAAAAATTACGGATAAACCACAAATAGTGTGAAGATTATGCAATTTGTTGGGTGTCCGATAAATTAGCCAAAAGTATAAATTTGGTAGTTTCAATTTTTTATATTATAAATAATTACGAATCAATGGCTTAATGCTTATGCAACACCGTTGTATGTATAATATGCCTCACTTGGCTAATACTTGATAAGCATCTCGAGCAACATGGTAAAACCCTGGATACTGATTTTTTTCTCGTTTCTATATATAGGCATCCTGTTTGTAATTGCCTATTACGGTGATAAACAATCGATTCAGCGCAGACTCGCACCCTACAAATCCATCATCTACAGCCTCTCCCTAGCAGTATACTGCACATCATGGACCTATTATGGCGCCATCGGCAATGCCAGTACACAAGGTTGGGAATACCTCGCAATTTATCTTGGACCAATTTTAATATTTATTTTCGGCCACCGATTTCTTAAAAGAATTGCCGGCATCTGTATCGAGAATAATATTACAACGATCGCTGATTTTATCGCCTCACGCTACGGTAAAGCACAGAATCTGGCCGTTTTAGTCACGCTGCTCGCAATTACGGGGACGCTGCCCTACATCGCCCTGCAGCTTAAGGCCGTAGCTACAAGCTACGAAGTCATTGCATCCTATTCAACGCCAACCATACCGTTTAAATTTTCCGCACCCTTTTTAAAAGACACCGGGCTTGTGGTTGCTATCATCATGGCCGTTTTCAGCATTATTTTTGGGACCCGCTATGTCAATGCATCGGAAAATCATAACGGAATTATCCTGGCCATTGCTTTTGAATCAGTAATAAAACTCTTTGCCCTCATCTGTGTGTGCCTGTTTGCGGTTTTTAGTGTTTATCACGGCCCCGCAGATATAGTCAATCAAATATCCGAGTCCCGGCTGGCTCACAAGTTGTTGCTGAGTCCGGCAAACCTGGACGACTTTTGGCGGACGACGTTTGTCACCAACACGCTGCTGTCAGTTGCTGCAATCTTCTGTTTACCCAGGCAGTTTCACGTGGCGTTTGTTGAGGTCGATCATATCCGGGACATGGAAAAATCACGCTGGATGTTCCCACTGTATCTGGCAATCACCTGCCTTGTCGTTGTGCCTATAGCGATCATCGGCCTTTTACTGTTTGAAGGTAAAAACGTCAATCCCGACATGTTTTTAATTACGATTCCGATAGTAGCTGAAAATCAGCTGATGACACTGCTGGTATTCATTGGTGGATTATCGGCAGCCACCAGCATGGTGATTATCGCAGTCATTACGTTAAGCACCATGATCTGTAATGACATCGTCATGCCGGTGCTGTTTAAGTTTTCAAAGTTCAAACTCAAAGAACACAATGATATTTCAGGCACCCTGCTTCTCGTGCGGCGGCTGGCCATTATCGCTATTTTAATATTGAGCTATTACTACTATCGTTATATCAGCAGCTTTACAACACTGGCTTCCATAGGACTGATCTCTTTTGTAGCGGCCATACAGTTTGCACCAGCCATTGTCGGTGGCATCTACTGGAAAAGAGGTACCCGGCAGGGCGCCACTTTCGGTTTAATGGCCGGATTTGCAATTTGGTTCTATACCTTATTTCTTCCCACCTTGGCAGGTACAGCCTGGTTCCCAAGAGGATTTATTGATAATGGACCCTGGGGTATTAACTATCTCAAGCCCTACGAATTATTTGGCCTCGACGGCTGGTCACCGATTACGCATGCGCTTATTCTTAGCCTGTGTGCAAACGTGGGCTGCTATATCTATTTCTCGCTCACTCGAAAATCAAATCTTCTGGGCCGTATCCAGGCCGCAAAATTCACACAGACTGAAGATCAGAAATCATCCACGGACAGCCTGCCCT
>JAHEKD010000472.1 GCA_024638545.1 Gammaproteobacteria bacterium | reverse complement strand
CGCACCCAAGTTTGATCAGTTCAGGCAGTGAAACAGCAGTGGGAACTCGCTTCACTTCCTGCTCGATGATGGGACCATGATCGAGTTCCGGCGTCACCAGTCGAGCGGTGGCGCCAATCAGCTTGATGCCACTGTCGTAAGCCATTTGATACGGTTCCGCGCCGTTGCAAGAGGCGGGAAATGAATCGTGAATATTCACTATAGGGCAGCTGACCTGCTGCAAAAAATTTGTGCTGACCACTTTGCCATATCTCGCCAAACCCAATATATCAGGATTGTATCGATGCACAATTTCCAGTTGCTGATGCTCGTAATCAAGTGCCTCAACTTCCGTACTGACGTAAAAAAAGGGAATGCCATGACGGTCTGCGATGGCATGCATAGCTTTGTCATCAGCAACAATAAAACTGACTTCCATATGCGGAAAATAATCCGCTTCATATTTGTTTAATATCCCAATCAGCGCGTGGGGCTGCGTAGAAACAAATAAACCTACCGACGCGGGCCGGTTAAAAAAACGAATGTCGAAGTCGGCATTGTATGAGTCTGCCAACTGCTGAAATTCGTTGCTAAACGCTTGCTCATCCTCCCACAGTTCATTCAATGACCACTCGAGACGCGAAAAAAAATATCCATCATCAGTAAACTCCTCATACCTCGAGATATTTAGATCGCGTTCGGCGAAGAAGCTGGTGAGTCTGGCGATAATCCCGACCTGGTCAACGCAGCTGAAAACCAATGCCGCCCGCTGATTTTCTGTTTCCTTATTGATCGCTCTGGACATACATATTGATCCGCAATGTTACTTTCTCAGGCGCAATGGAGCAGTGGGGATTCCGCAGCTTTGGTTTAGAACGGCAAGTCGAACTTTCAGCGCGCAATGATACACTGAATCGAGGCAACAAAGAATATCTGTGCAGCCAACAGAAGCAGACCGATGCAACTCCGGCAGGACAGCTCAAGGCTTGTTGAGAACCACTCAAGGCTGAGCTAGTATCTAGCGATGAATCTGTTCTCCAGAACGATGTCGATCAATAAATTGCTGCTGCTTACCTATGCGGTTTTCTGGATTCCCACCTTGTTTATTTGCTGGAGCACATACCAGTCAGTGCAGGCCCATATCCAGCAGATGCAACATTCTTCATCGCAAAACCCAGCGGCGGGAGTTGTATCCGCAACCCTTAATTCGGATTCGCCATTGTTGTTGCGCACGATAAGAAAATGGCGGGTGCGCGACAGCGACTATCAGCCGCAACTGCCGATGGTCGAGTCCATCCTGGATCTGCAATTCGCCTTTTTTCTAACCATCGCTATAGTTTTCCTTCTCGGGGCTTTGGTGCTGTGGCTGTTACAGCGCTATCTGTCCAAACCTATTGAAAAGATCAATGATTCGATAGCTGATTTAGCAGCTGGGAAACTGGTTCAACCGATCGAGACAGGTGGTTTGCAAGATATCGTAGCGGTTGGTGAACAGCTTGAGAATCTGCGTCTACACATGAATCAGACCGAAAAATTGCAAGTGCATTTTTTGCGTCATATTTCGCATGAAATTAAAACACCCCTGACGTCAATCAAGGAGGGCACGCACTTACTCAAAGACGAGGTTGTGGGGCAGGTCAGTGATGAGCAACGCGAAATTATCGATATTTTGAGTAACAGCAGCAAAGAACTTCAACAATCAATTGAAAACCTGCTGGATTACAACTCGGCCATCACCATAGGAAAGATCCGGCAGCGTGAAGTAGTGAACCTGACCGAGCTGGTGGTTGAAGTATTGGAAAAGCATGCACTGACAATCAGGAGTAAAGGCTTGAAAATCGAGTCCAGTTTGCCAAACCAACGCGCTTTTATCGACCGCGAGCAAATTAGAACGGTGTTTGATAACCTGATGTCCAACGCGGTCAAATACTCGCCAAACAATGGCACCATCTGGCTATTGACGGAAAAACGAGAGGACTCGGCCCTGTTTACCATCAAAGACCAAGGCCCGGGAATCAAGAAGGAGCAGCATGGCGCTGTGTTCGATCCGTTTTTTATCGGTGATCAGCCCTCACGTGGACCATTGAAAGGTACCGGTTTAGGGCTTTCTATCGCGCGCCAGTACGTGGAAGCGCATCAGGGGTCGCTGAAACTGGTTGATACGCCAAAAGGTGCGCTTTTTGAGGTGTGGCTGCCGGCCTGATATTCTAGAATGGTCAAATGAATAACAAGCCCAAACAATCCAGATCAAAATCTCCTGATTTCGGCAACGCCAGGGTTTTACTGGTTGACGACAATGTCGACCTGCTGCGGTTGATGACACTTCGACTCAAACCGCTAAATTTGCAAATTCAAGCAGTAACTTCGGCAGAAGAGGCTCTCAGCAAAATTTCGGTGTGGCCGCCGGACCTGGTGATTACCGACCTGCAGATGCCGGGCATGTCGGGCATGGAACTGTTTGATCAATTGCACCAGAATCACCCGATGATGCCGGTGATTATTCTGACCGCCCACGGCACCATTCCCGAGGCCGTAGACGCAACTCAATCCGGAGTTGCCAGCTACCTGACAAAACCGTTTGATAGTGAGGCCCTGGTCAAGCACATGCAGATTGCCCTGCAGAGTAGCGGATTCAAGCCGCAGCAAGCAAGCATGGGGGGCGCTGCTGGTGTTGATCATCGATGGCGCAGCAAAATAATTACTAAAAGCCCGGTTATGGAGGATTTGCTTGCCCAGATAGAACAGTTGGCCGATAGCGACTGTGTAGTGGGTTTTGAAGGTGAGCCGGGTTCCGGTAAGGTCGAACTGGCCAGCGCCTTGCACACTTTAAGTCCACGCGGTGATAAAAAGCTCGCCTATTTCAGTTGCACTTCGCTACCGGGGGATCTGCTGGAGAACGAGGTTTTTGGAATCGCCGCAGGCCCAGGCAGCGGGCGCCAGTCACGTTTAGGCCTGCTGCGCCAGGCTGAGGGAAGTTCAATATTGATCGCCGACTTTGACGAGGCGCCCCCCTCTTTCGTCAGGCGATTAATGAGCGCATTGCTGGAAAACAAAGCCACCCCGGTCAATTCAGACAGCTACTACCCGATCGACGTGCGCGCATTGACCACTACCGCTGCCCTGGGAGGCTACGGTCAGGGCGTACAGGAGTTGTGGGAATTCGGCGACCGG
>JAHEKD010000471.1 GCA_024638545.1 Gammaproteobacteria bacterium | reverse complement strand
TGGATTTCGTCAGTGAACTGATGCCGCGAATCACTGACAAACCTGTGCTGATTCTTATCACCTACAGGCCTGAGAATTTCCCAAAATGGCCTCCCCTTACAAATTTGACCTCAATTCTGTTAAACAGGCTGGGCCGGAAGCAGGCTGCGGAAATTGCCAATTCGGTATCCGGTGAAGAACTGGTGCAGACTGTGATAGAAAAAATTGTCAAACGTGCTGATGGCGTGCCGCTCTATATTGAAGAACTCACCATGTCAGTCCAGGAAAGTATTTCAACAGACCATGAACCTCTGACCGAGGCAATTATTCCGCCGACACTTCAATCATCGCTGGTTGCGCGACTGGACAGGCTCGATGATTGATGCTAGAGACATTGCCCAGATAGGTGCCGTGATTGGTCGCGAATTTTCCCACGATCTGCTGACACGGGTATGCGCAAAAACTCAAACACAAATCAACGCTGCGCTTGAGCGATTGCTTGACTCCGGCCTGGTTTTTAGACGCGGTATCTCCCCCAACGAGATATATACGTTCAAACATTCCCTGGTTCAGGATGCTGCCTACGATACCATTTTATTCAGCAGGCGGCGGCGGTTGCATGCATTGATTGTTGATATTTTGGAAGAGCAGGACAGCAAGCTTGCCAGTGATAAGACAACATTACTGGCACATCATGCATTCCATGCGGAACGCTGGGATAAGGCATCCGACTATCTGCAACAGGCTGGCGCAGCAGAAATGGACAGTGCTGCCGTACATGAGGCGGTGGCTTTATTTGAAAAAGCCCTGATCGCCGGATCGCATCTAAATGAAAGCGAGCAGTCGCTTAAAAAGGACATCGATCTGCGCTTCGATTTGCGTAACGCACTCTGGTCGATTGGAAAATTTGAGCGTATCCTGACGATTTTAAAGCAGGCCGAACAGCTGGCGACAAAAGTGGGTGATGAGGCGCGCACCGGTTGGATAAGCGTCTACACCAGTGCCAGTCTCTGGCAGCTGGGACGCAGCGATGAAGCGCTCGCCGCATTGGCCATCAGCTCAAAAATAAATGATTTACCGCTGGGTGTTGGTTCAAGATTTTATCCTGGCTGCGCGACTGTCACCTCGGGTGATTGCGAAAGTGCAATCAATATTTTTCAGCAAACCTGTGATCAGCTAGGAGGTGAACTTGATTACCAGCGCTGTGGGCTGCCTTTTTTACCCGCGGTGATTGCCCGATCCTGGATGGTCTGGGCATTTGCAGAACGGGGTGAATTTAACCGGGCCCAAACCCTTGCCGACGAGGCAATGGAAATAGCGACCCAGGTGCAGCACCCATTTAATATTGCTCACATTTATTACGATCTTGGATATTTGAATTATATTAAAGGCGATACCAGCGCCGCCGTCTCTACGCTCGAGACGGCAGTCCAGATCATCGACGAATGGGGCCTGACCTATCTTTCACCTTTTATTTCGGGTTTCCCGGGCCATGCTTATACCTTGTCGGGTTAAAACAGCAGAGCACTTTCGACACTGGATAAAGCGCTTTCAGCTTACAGCACTATTGGTCTTGGCCTGTTTAGATCACTGGTGAATGTTTATATGGGCAAAGCCCTCTTTACTGATGGCCAAATCGAACAGGCACTTGAACGCACGCAAAAAGCCCTGGAACTGGCAAGACAAAGAGGTGAGCAAGGCCATCTGGCCTATGCACTTAATCTGCTTGGCGAAATTGCCATGCAGCCCTACTTTCTGAATCGACAGCTGGCGGAAAATCATCTTTGTGATGCTATCAAAATCGCCGAAGCGCTGACAATGCGTCCATTACTGGTGGATAGTTATAAAAAATTAAGTCAGTTTTATCTAGCACGCGGTAATAGCCATAAAGCGGATGAATTCAGCAAAAAATCTGAACAGATGAAGCATGTCATAGCCGCCCTTAATAAGGTAAATTAAATTCATCCGGTGATTATATGGATTTCAAGAATTCTGCAATTTAAACTTACATGAAGCAATCAGAATGCCTGAATACACCATGCCCACTTACCTGATAAACGCGCTGGAAGAGCAATTTGCAGAGTCTGTCAGTCAGGTAAGCGTCATTGAGCATTCCTGGTACGCTGCCCTGCACGGAAAAATATTGGCGACGACCAGAAGGGAGAAAATTTTATTAAATATGGCAGGTGATACGTTCACCCAACTGCCGGAGCTGGTGCTTCACGAGTATTACCATGTGGTTAAACAATGGCGATATGGTGAACTTAGCGCATTAAAATATATCCTTGAAAGCGCAAAAAACGGGTATATTAACAATGAATTCGAAGTGGCAACCAACCGTTATGTGCAGGAAAACATTGGCACATTCAGCCTGCTGATAAATAAATACAGGTACGACAGCTGGGCCGGTGAGTAAGCATCTGAATGCTCTTTTTGCCGTCATGCTGCTATCGGCATGCCTTTTTATGGGTGAAACGGCTGCAAAATTTTCAGCGCAACTCGTTGATCAGGATGAACGCGCATATTCAAACTGCAGCATTGATCTTTTACTTGTGGACAATACGGGCATACACAGGATGAATAACACCAAAAGAGAGATAAACTTTCACGGAACGAAGTTTGAACAGCTGTTCATTATCGGACCTGAACCACAGATTTATATTGCGGAAATAACCTGTCTGGACGCCGTGGAAATATATCAATCCAGACCCGTTGAGTTGGGCGCTGGCGTGGTTCAGCATGTTAATCTGGGACGCATTATATTAACAAGAAACAAATAAGACTGGTTCAGCAACAATCGATCTGCGAGGCCTAAATGGAACAAACAGCAACGTGTTTAGAGCAGCTTCACCTCAATGGTGAAACGTTTATCATGGCGAATACCTGGAATCCGGGCAGTGCGGTGCTGCTTGAGCGGGCTGGTTTTGAATGTATCGGGACCACCAGTGCAGGCATTGCATAGTCATGCGCTGCCTGATTATGAAATCGCTGGTCCGATTAATGTCGTTATGGGCATTGCCGGCAAGCCCGTGTCACTTGCCGGACGACGTGCTGCAGGCGTGACCCGGGTCAGTATTGGCGGTTCCCTGGCCAGGGCGACATTCGGGTTGGTCAGACGTGCTGCCAAAGAGATGCTGGAACAGGGCACGTTTGATTACCCGGCAATGCAGA
>JAHEKD010000470.1 GCA_024638545.1 Gammaproteobacteria bacterium | reverse complement strand
CCAGTAACGCCTGAGATATTCCCCGCAAGCTGTTCCCGGGCCGACTTCACTCAAGAATGCATCAGGTTGCATCTGCCACACGTGCTGTCGATTATGCCCTCTGAAATTTCCTTCGGGTGTACGGATTGAATCTGTCATGCTGCCTTAACTCCCATAAATTACGAATCGTCTAAAGGGAACGGGTCTGCACAGGGCTGCGTTCCTCTCCAGATTGATTTTACCTGCAAAAAATCATATATCGCCTCGGGGCCAAGCTCACGCCCATACCCCGACATCTTGTATCCGCCAACAGGCGAGCCGGTGCTGACACTTCGATAATGATTGATATAAACCGTTCCGGCTGCAATTTTACAGCCAAGGCGATCGCCTCTTTCAAAATCCTGTGTCCAGATGCCGGCAGCCAGTCCATACGGCGTGTCGTTCGCCATCTTCAGTGCCTGCTCTTCGTTTTTAAATTTTACAATCGCCAGAACCGGCCCGAATACCTCTTCACGCCATAACTGCATGTCACGGGTGACGTTTGTGAAAAGCGTGGGTTGCACATAGTAGCCGTCTGCCACACCGGGCGGATACGTACGCTCGCCACCGTAAACACATTTTGCGCCCTGTTTTTTAGCTGTCGCGATCATTGACAGCACTTTTTTTAATTGTGCTTGATTAGCCAGCGGTGCGATATCCGTATCGATGTCAAACGGATCGCCGGCTTTAAGCCTGGATACCCTCTCGATTAGCCGGCCCAGAAACTCGTCATAGATTGTTGACTGCAAAAGCAGCCTCGAACCGGCGACACAGGTTTGCCCGCTTGACAGGAAAATACCGGACAAAACGCCGTTTAACGCATTTTCAATATCGGCATCGTCAAATACAAGCTGGGGAGATTTACCGCCCAGCTCCAGGGTCGCCGGTTTGATGCCCTGGGCCGATTTTATAGCTACGCTGCGCCCGCCATGATCAGAACCTGTGAACGACACCTTCGCAACCCTGTTATCCTCGACCAGTGCCTCGCCCGCCTCATGCCCGTAACCGCATAGGACATTGATCACGCCGGCCGGCAGGCCCGATGAACAAATCAATTCTGTAAATTTCAATGTTGATACCGAAGCATGTTCTGAAGGTTTAATGACCACCGTATTCCCGGCAGCCAGGGCCGGTGCAATTTTCCAGGTGGCGATCATGACGGGGGAATTCCAGGGCGTGATCGCCGCCACTACCCCAAAAGGCTCGTAATGTGCCCGGTTGATAACGCCAGGAACCTGATTCTCCAGCCGCCGCGGTTTCACATCGAGTGCCTGTTTTGCAAAAAACCGGTACCACAAATGCAGACAGGAAAACTGCGCCTTTACTTCGCTGATTCGTTTGCCGTTATCACAGATTTCATATTCAACCAGCTGTTCCCAGTTTTGTTCAAGACTATCGGCAATGTTTATTAGCGCACCGGCGCGCTGTTCATGGGTGTATGTTGACCACTCGCCTTTAGTAAATGCATGACTTGCTGCGTCGACCGCCCTGCCGGCATCGATGTTATCACCCTGCGCAATTCGTGCCCACGTTTGGCCGGTTGCCGGGTTGACAGCGTCTAACCACAAATCATTATCCGGCGGGCACCAGCTGCCGTCTATAAAGTGAGGGAAATGTGTAATCGCCGGCATCATTCAGGCCAGCTGCACGTCATTGGCTACCATCGCCAGCATATCACCGTGAGCGACGTGACCGCGGTTGCCGTGTGCAAGCACCAGGCCCGATGCAGGAAACCTGAGCTTCACTGGAGCAGTCCAGGATTGACCTGATGGATAAACAAATCCGGCTAACTGTCCTTTGGCGACCTCTTCACCCGCTTGAAAGCGCCGGTCAAGCAGGCCACAAACCGGTGCATACAGGTTTTGAGATGGTGAACGGATTTCCACCAGCCTGGACGCTGCTGCTGACCTGTTATCATCCTCCACAGCTTTATCGTTAAGGATACCGGTGGAAGACAGGCAGCGACGAACACCATTCTCAGCGATATCGGTTTGCACAGGATCATTACCGCCACCGCCACCCAGTTCAGCCGCAATCATTGGAATTTCATTGCGCAGTGCGGCGGCATTTACCGAGCGGTCATCATTGAACTCACCCAGCAGCCAGACAAGCGGCAGGCCGAAAGCGCCCGCCAGGTCCAGGCTGTTTTTAAAAAGATGCTGGTTCTGACTGCGTGAAACCAGCGTGCATGAGCTGAAGACAGATGCCTTGCCGCCTGCATGCAGATCAATCACCATATCACAAATCGGCATTAACACCTGCTCAATGTAATGGGCGAGCATCTGTGTCGGCGTGCCGTTATTATCGCCTGGAAAGGCCCTGTTCATATTGACCTGATCCAGCGGTGAAACACGGGTTGATGCATCAATAGCCGGCTTGTTTAATGCCGGCAGGATGATAAGTCGCCCCGAGACCTGCTCGAGATTTAAATGCTGTATCAACCTCATCAGCGCTGCAGGTCCCTCAAATTCATCACCATGAACACCGCCGAGCAGCAAGGCGGTCGGGCCTTCGCCGTTTTTCATCACCGTGACAGGTATCGGGTAATACCCCAGAGGCTGAGCATTATCCGAATAACGCAGCATTAAATCGCCCTGATGCATACCTTCAGTGTCCAGTGGAATACTGCAGGTAATTCTGCTTTGATTTGAATTTTCGGACATTGATTCAAGCAAGGTATTTACAGTAAAAAAGCGGCCCACATCAGAATAAATATTTTCTGATTAATCATAATATTATTGGAATCAAAATGCAAAATATTATTATTTTTGTAATATATAAAAAATTATGTCACAATTATTTTTGAGCACACGCACGGTGTGAACAATCCGTATCAGAGCTCAGATGATTGTCCGTAAATTCAGTAACGTGGTAAAACTGTGTCAGCACCTATTGCAAGACAAGGCATTAACCAAATTAAGCCGCACATGCTGATTAGCCAGAGCGAGCCTGGTAAGGCTGCCGCTATCGCGCTTAATTCAAATGAAAGCGCCTTCGGGGCCAGCCCTCATGCAA
The DNA here is from genome assembly GCA_024638545.1 of Gammaproteobacteria bacterium. Taxonomy (GTDB): domain Bacteria; phylum Pseudomonadota; class Gammaproteobacteria; order Arenicellales; family JAHEKD01; genus JAHEKD01. The sequence goes on along the minus strand of JAHEKD010000470.1, from coordinate 117 downwards.
TTCACTCTGCACGCAGCGCCGTGTGCAGCATTGAGCGCTACTGCGAAAATCCAGCTCAAATCCTTGTGCCTGCGATTGCCGAAAGATTCAATTTAAACCGGGATTACATTGCTATCG
>JAHEKD010000469.1:624-3155 GCA_024638545.1 Gammaproteobacteria bacterium | reverse complement strand
CCACGCCCTGTGGGCATTTTACTCGGTCAGGGTCCTCGACATCGTGTCAACGATGCCTGCCGGCCCTTGTGCCGGCACCTATGCTGATAACATAATGCCGGCCTTTGGTCGTAAAACCCATACAGGCCGCATCCTTTAACCGTCTCGCTACGAAGTCAGGTGAAAAATGCGGGCTAAGAGCCTGCCATTTTCTGATGATGGCATTCTTATCACAGTATTTATGCATATTTTTATGCTGGTTTTTCCTTGACTGGATAGACATTACGCTGATCGTCCTGCCCATGGCGGCTCCAGTGCATGCGGGGCTGGACGTGGTGCCGGCTGATGAAGGTTCCAGGATGATCTGGTTTGTGATACTGTTGCGATGTGCCTGTAAACTTCATTTCTTACTGCACCTGTCGGGCTTGATTCCTGTCTACCTGATGCCGTCAACCGCTGTGTGGTTGACAAAGATCGATTATCAATAGTGCTTTTATTACGGATCCTTGAAAATGAAGAAAATAAAAACTCCAGTCGAATAATTACTTTGGAAAATATTAATGAATAACGGACTGACTGAAAATTATCAGCAATTTTATAACGCAGTTAAAGAATTTATCCCCGACTCCAGATTGATTATCGATCCGCTCAGAACGCTGGTTTATGGCACAGACGCCAGTTTCTATCGCCTGGTTCCCAAAATCGTGATTGACGTCAATGATGAAAAAGAGGTTGTGTGCATTATAAGTTTAGCCCAGCAATTCGACACACCGATTACATTTCGTGCGGCGGGCACCAGTTTATCCGGACAATCCATTACCGATTCCATTCTGGTGCGATTGACACCCGATAAGTGGCGCGGGCATGAGATTCACGAAAATGGTTTGTCCATCCGTCTGCAACCGGGTGTAATCGGCTCGAGTGCCAATCGCTATCTGTTGCCTTATCAGCGAAAAATCGGACCCGATCCATCATCAATAAACAGTGCGAAAATTGGCGGAATCGCTGCAAATAATGCCAGCGGCAACTGCTGTGGAATTGCACAGAACAGTTATCAGACACTCAAAAGCATGCGGCTGGTGCTGGCCGACGGATCAGTGCTGGACACTGCAAACAGGCAAAGCATTGAGAACTTCAGGTCAACCCATGGTGAGTTTCTGGATAACATTTCAAACCTTGCTTCCCAGACCCGCAACGATGAGGAGCTTGCAAAGCGAATTCGCTATAAGTACCGGATTAAAAATACCATGGGTTACAGTTTGAATGCGCTGGTGGATTTCGACGATCCGATCGATATTATCCAGCATTTGCTGATTGGATCTGAAGGTACGCTTGGGTTCATATCTGATATCACCTACAACACCGTCGAGGAGCATCTAAACAAAGCCAGTGCGCTGGTGTTTTTTCAGACCATCGAAGATGCCTGCAGGGCCGTCGCGTTGTTGAAATCACAAGCCGTGAACGCAGTCGAGTTGATGGACAGAAGAGCGATCAGATCAGTTGAAAATCAGCCGGGAATGCCCGCGATGCTGTCAGAGTTACCCGCCGAGGCAGCGGCGCTATTGATCGAGACACGCGCCGGTAATGAGCCCGATCTAAAAACACAGATCAGGCAAATTGAAAATACGCTGGCGCCTGCGAATCCGGTTTATCCTGTGAGTTTTACCGACATTGCAGATGAATACAACCAATTATGGAACATTCGAAAGGGACTGTTCCCGGCAGTGGGTGCGATCAGGAAAACCGGCACAACCGTCATCATCGAGGACGTGGCCTTTGATGTCAGCAGGCTGGCAGAGGCGACACTTGACCTGCAGTCACTGTTTAATAAATATCATTATGACGAGGCAATCATATTTGGTCACGCACTTGAAGGTAATCTGCACTTTGTCTTTACCCAGGATTTCTCCACGGCGAATGAAGTCGAGCGCTACCGACAGTTCATGGATGATGTCTGCGAAATGGTCGTCAACAAGTATGATGGCTCGCTTAAAGCCGAGCACAGCACCGGCCGCAACATGGCACCTTTCCTGGAGATGCAGTGGGGCAGTGATGCATATCAACTGATGAAGCAGATCAAGAAATTATTTGATCCGTTTAACATGCTGAACCCGGGCGTAATCATTAACGACAATGCAAACATACATGTGGAGAATTTAAAGCCGCTCTATCCGGTCGACCCGCTGGTTGACCAGTGCATTGAATGTGGATTTTGTGAACCGATGTGTCCATCGAGAGCATTGAGTCTTACCCCCAGGCAACGTATCATCGGCTTGCGCGAGATTAGCCGGCTAGACGATTTATCCGAACTTGAGCAGTCTTCTACATTGAGAGAATTGTTCCAGTATCAGGGGGTACAGACCTGTGCAGGAGATGGACTGTGTTCGATTCAGTGCCCGGTGGGCATTGATACAGGCAAAATGATGAAATCGATACGTGCTTCACAGGCGGGAAAGTTTACAAACAGTATTGCCAATGGGATAGTCAGACACTACGGCGTCATGGAAAAACTCAGTCGCCTGTCACTGAATTCCGCCAATCTGATGCATGGC
>JAHEKD010000469.1:0-614 GCA_024638545.1 Gammaproteobacteria bacterium | reverse complement strand
TCTGTCAGAAAAATATCCGGAAACCGGATTCCACTTTGGAATGAGTATATGCCAAAAGGTGCATCGCGTATTAAAAATGGTTCTTTATCCGAAAGCACGGAAAAGGTCATCTATTTTCCGTCCTGTGCGAGTCGAATGATGGGTGCCGCAAGAGGTGATAACCACAGTGAATCACTGCACACGGTGACGACAAGATTACTGGAGCGGGCAGGCTATAAAGTCATCATCCCCGATGGGGTGAACGGTCAATGTTGCGGCATGCCGTTTGAGAGTAAAGGTTTAAATCCGCAGGCAGGCACAATGTTAACAAGACTGCAGGATATGCTGTTAGAAGCTAGTGAAAATGGTAAATATCCCATCGTTTATGATACCAGTCCGTGCAGTTACCGCACCCGAATAAACAGTCATCTAAAGCTTTATGACATTACTGAATTTTTATATGAAAACGTTGTCGACCGGCTTGATCTAGTGCAACAGGATAAAGCTGTCGCCGTTCATGCAACCTGCTCCACAACCAAGATGGAACTTGAGGACAAGCTTGTTCAGATAGCGAGTCGCTGTGCAACCAGAGTGATCGTCCCGGACGGTGTATCCTGCTGTGGCTGGGCCGGAGA
>JAHEKD010000468.1 GCA_024638545.1 Gammaproteobacteria bacterium | reverse complement strand
CAGCCGGGTATATTTGAGTCATCTCTCGAAACCGGTGTTCATGCCTTGCCAATTCATTACGTTCTGCAGTTGCCAGCTTTAAACAGTGCTCTATTAGAGCGGACAGGCTGAAATAGTTAAATGCAGGTAACGATGACAATAATTTTTGGTATGTTGTGCAAAAATCCAGCATGAAATGAAAGAGCTGCTGCTGTGCAGAGATGACCCTGTCCGTGAGCCAATACCGAACATACCCCAGATGCTGTTGGTCATCAGCGATAAACAGCTGATCAAAATCTACTAGCTTTTGTTGCGGCCACTCTCGTTTGACCACTGCTGCCAATTCAGATGCCAGCTGCTCCATTGTCTGCAGTTGCGGATGTCTGGACAAACAGGCTTGCCAATGCGTCGCGATACTGACCTTATATTCAAGTGAATAATTAACTAATTGTTTTATATTGCTGTTTAAAAATGATTTATAATCATTTTTAGACTCTGTAATATCAACTCTGAATTCTGACTTGAGCTCAACCCTGTCAAATAGTGTCCACCGATTCTTAAAGACATTATCAAGGGGTTTAACGCCTTTCGCGATAACCAGCCCGAAGGAGTTGGATGAATGGCTCAAACTGCCGGCTGATATGATACTTTCCCATTGTTTATTTTCGCCTGCAGGAAACAGCCAGGGTGAAATAGGATCCTGACTGCGAATCTGGTTTGAAAGATAGGCAACGTCTTTTGCATCAACATCATTGGTAATGACCAGGTTTGGAAACTTATAGTCGCCGAACGGAAAAAATAAGCGATGCTTTAAGCCACTATCACTGATTATCTTCTTCCACTGATTTGAGTCATAGGTTTTAATGCCGGTAAATTCATAGCCTTCGTAGTTTTTAATACCCACATCGGGAAGTGCAAGATGGTCTTCATATGCGCCATTTACGTATTTAAGACCCGTGCGGTTCTCAATGGCAACAATGATGATACCGTTGTCCGATAAGCAGGCAGCCGCTTTACAAAGCAGCGTGGTAACGGCCTGCTCGGAGGTTAAATTCCTGGTGTCGATAAAACGGCGGGCATATTCGAGAACACCGATAAATAGGACAGCATCATAGTGGCCCTGTGGCAAAACAAGCGTGTTGAAATTATGTTGAGTTATCTGAACGTTGCCCAGATCCCGACAACGTAGTGCAGAAATTTCTGCGCGTGTTACGCTGCCCTCCACCGCATCTACATCATAGCCTTGCTCGCCGAGGTAACGGGTCATTGCGCCACAGCCACAACCGACTTCAAGTACTTTCGCTGTTGCGGGAAAATTTATGGATTTGAGTAAGTTGGCCCGTATCGCACTAAGATGATATTCAGCCACCCAGTCTCTGCAAGCCTTTTTGAGCGCTGCCGAATCAAGACTCATGTCATCCGTCAGCTTTAGTGTATTGATTAAGTAACGCTCCTCATCTGCACCATCGCTGTAATCAAATTCACTGCGATCATCAGGGTCAGTCCAAAAGCCCTTTTCAATCAAATGCAGTGAATTTAAGTTAATCAGTTTAGTCGTCATAAACAATGTTGACCTATAATAGGCAAATCTGAAGAAAGGAACTATTGAATACGTGATTATCCAGTCAAATGAACGAGATTAAAAGAAAAATTCTGGTTACGCATGCCTTACCCTATGCAAATGGTCCACTTCACCTGGGCCACATGGTCGAGCATGTGCAAGGCGACATTTGGGTTAGGTTCCAGCGTTTACGGGGCCACGAGATTTATTTGGTCTGTGCTGAAGATGCTCACGGTACGCCAATTATGCTGAAGGCAAAAAACGACGGCATTACACCTGAGGAATTAATCAAATCGGTTGCGCTGGACCATAAGCGTGATTTCGATGGCTTTCGCATTAGTTTCGATAACTATCACACAACACATTCCAGTGAGAATCGCGAATTTGCGCAAACGATATTTACGCGACTGAAAGATGCCGGCTTTATTCTGAAACGAACAATCATGCAGGCGTTCGACGAAAAAGAGAATATCTTTCTGCCGGATCGCTTCATCAAGGGACAATGCCCCAATTGCAATGCTGATGATCAATATGGCGATAATTGCGAGAATTGCGGAGCCACCTACTCCCCGACCGAATTGCTGAATCCAAAATCTGTGCTCTCAGGCATGACCCCGATAGAAAAGCAATCCGAGCATTACTTTTTTACCTTAAATTCATTTCGTGATTTCCTTGAAAACTGGACGTCTGACCCCCGCCGCCTGCAAAAACAGGCGAGCAATAAACTTAATGAATGGTTTGAGGCAGGCTTGCAGGATTGGGACATCTCCCGAGATGCGCCCTACTTCGGGTTTGAAATTCCAGGCACACAGGATAAATTCTTTTATGTCTGGCTGGATGCGCCGATCGGTTACATGGCAAGTTTCAAGAATTTTTGTGACAAGGAAAATCTTGACTTTGATGAATACTGGAAAAAGGATTCGACGACTGAGCTATATCACATCATCGGCAAAGACATTCTCTATTTTCATGCGCTGTTTTGGCCGGCAATGCTTGAGGGGTCCGGATTTCGAACGCCAACGTCGATATTCGCTCACGGTTTTCTGACAGTAAATGGCGAAAAAATGTCCAAGTCAAGAGGCACATTTATCAAGGCCAAAACCTACCTTGATTACTTCGAAGCAGACTATATTCGTTATTACTTTGCAGCAAAACTGAATTCACAAATAGAAGATATTGATCTGAATCTTAATGATTTTGTTGCGCGGGTGAATTCCGACCTGGTTGGAAAATTAGTGAATATTGCCAGTCGCTGTGCCGGATTTATCAATAAACGCTTCGATAATCTGACGGCAGATAAACTGGAAAATGAAGCGCTGTTCCATGAACTGACTGATCACAGCCTGGCGATTTCCCAATTTTACGAGAAGCGGCAGTACAGCCAGGCTATCAGATTAATCATGCGTCTGGCGGATGTTGCGAATCAATACATTGATGAACAACAACCGTGGGTGGTCGCCAAGCAGGACGGTCACGAGCGGCAACTGCATCTGATTTGCACTCAGGGATTGAATCTTTATAAACTACTGATGATCTATTTATCGCCGGTATTGCCGGACCTGACTCGACGTAGTGAAAAGTTCTTAAATTTTTCACTGGCTTCGAATAATGGATGGGGCATGCTGA
>JAHEKD010000467.1 GCA_024638545.1 Gammaproteobacteria bacterium | reverse complement strand
ATACCTTGCTTTTACCCGCTTTTTCCCAATCCGGCTGGTTACCGCTAAGTTTTATAGAGACGGGCCTGTTCGGTATTGGCATGCTGAAACCCTATGCATTGTTTGGTCTTGACGGCCTGGATCCAATCACCCATGCAGTGTTCTGGAGCCTGCCGGCGAACATACTCCTGCTGGTGGTTGTATCGCTGGTGAGTCAGGCTGAACCCCTGGAACAACTGCAGGCCAGGGCTTTTGTGGATATTTATGAACAGAGTAATATGACAGCCCAGCGAACAGACATCTGGAGCGGCAATGTCATGATCACAGAACTTGAGGAGCTGGTAGCGCGTTTTATAGGTAAAAAGGCGGCGCGCATGTCGTTTGAGAGTTTTGCCCGTTACAGGGGGTTCGAACTGGCAGATTATAAAGTCGCCGAACCTCACCTGCATCTAGCCAGTCATGCTGAAAGCGTGCTTGCCGGCGCGATTGGCGCCTCATCAGCCAGGGTTCTTATTTCAAACCTGTTCGGTGGCGGCAGCATCAGCATAGACGATGTAATGGAAATACTCAGTGAGACATCACAGGTAATGGAATACAGTCATAAACTTGAAAAACAGACAAAAAAACTGCAAGCCACGTCCAGGGAATTGCGTGAAGCGAATATACGGTTGACAGAACTCGATCAGCTTAAAGACGAATTCGTTTCAACGGTCAGCCACGAACTGCGTACACCCTTGACCTCGATCAGGGCATTTTCTGAAATACTATTAAATACACCCGATCTGGATCAGGAAGAGCGTGCGAATTTCCTGCAAATAATTGTCAAGGAGAGCGAAAGATTGACCCGGCTGATCAACGATGTGCTGGACATGGCCAAGGTCGAATCAGGACGGATGGACTGGAATATTGAGTCCATACAGGCCGATATACTGGTGACTGATGCTGTTAATTCGGTTTATCAGCTTTATCAGCAAAGAAAGATAAAACTTGATACACAGATACCTGCCGCATCAATCAGCATAAATGTTGACAGGGACAGAATTTTACAGGTGTTGATCAATATGTTGTCCAACTCTGCTAAATTCTGCGAACCCGACACGGGCGAGGTAACGATTGGTATTAACGTCAAGCCGGAGTTGGTGGAATTCTACGTGAATGACAACGGTCCGGGTATCGATGAGGAAAATAAGGCGCTGATTTTTGAAAAGTTTCATCAGGTCAGTGATCTGCAGAGCGGTAAGCCGAAAGGCTCCGGGCTGGGACTGGCAATTTCCAAGTTAATTGTTGAACACCATAGCGGCCGAATCTGGTTAGAAAGCGAACCCGGCAAGGGCAGCAGCTTCAGATTCACACTGCCGCGCTGAGGCTGTGAGAGAGTACAGTCAGTCGACTTGAAGATGCGTGGCCTGTGTCACTTGATTTTTTAAATCTGATCCAATAGTTGTCGTCAGCCATCTATTTGACTTTCTGGTATCATCCGCACTCAGGTAATTATCAAAACAATTCATTGCAAACGAGCGCCGTTACAGCAGTCATTCTAACGTATAACGAAGAGAATAACCTGCCTGCCTGCCTGCAACAGCTGGCAGGTTTTTGCCCGGTTTTTATTGTGGATTCGGGTAGTACGGATTCAACACTTGATATCGATGAAAACCATAAGGCCAGGGTTTTTCATCATGATTTTACAAATCATGCCGAGCAATGGAGCTGGGCGCTTGAGAATTTGCCATTTGAGTCGAAATGGATGCTGGCGCTTGATGCAGATTATCTTGTCAGCGATGCACTCAAGCATAAAATTCTGACTACACTGGAAACGCTGGAAGCGAATGTCAACGGGATATACGTTAAATACAGATACAGTTTTGCCGGCAGTGATATTCGCTTTGGCGGTACAAGGCACGACCGGTTGCAGATTATCAGGCTTGGATTTGCAAGGCTGGATTCAAGTGATCTGGTGGATAACCGTTTTATTGTTGATGGTAAATCCATACGCTGGAATCAATTTATACATGAACGCAATTATTATGATCGCGATATATCAATCTGGATGGCGAAGCAAGATCACTATGCCATCAGGCTTGCTGTTGAAGAAGAGTTGCGCAGGCAAGGCCATATCAAGTGGCAGGGACAGCCCGCATTTTTTGGCAATCCTGATCAAAGAGTGACCTGGCTCAGGCAGCAATGGCTGAAATTGCCGCTGTTTCTGCGCCCGCTCCTCTATTTTTTGTATAGATACATCTTTGCACTGGGATTTCTAGACGGCAAAGGCGGGTTTCTGTATCACGTTCTGCAGGGATTCGTACTCAGGATTATGATCGACTGGAAAATCGGGCAGTTGCGTGAAGCGGACGTAAAAGGCGATAAACTGCTAGCCTTTAAAAATGTCATGCTGGAGAATCACGAGGCCAGTGTTGAAAAACTATTGAACCTGATTGATTGAATTCCGGGGACAGTATACTTAATTCATGATTTAAGTATACTGTCCCCGGAATTGCTAATACAGGAATTAAATGAAACAAGTCATAACACGATTTGCGCCGTCACCGACAGGTTACCTGCATATAGGGGGTGTAAGAACCGCCTTATTTTGCTGGCTTTATGCGCGTCAGAATAACGGTAAGTACATCCTAAGGATAGAGGATACGGATCGTGAGCGCTCCACACCGGCGGCTACCAATGCGATTATTGATGGTCTTGAGTGGCTGCAGCTTGATTGTGATGAAGGTCCGATTTTCCAGTCACAGCGCTTTGATCGTTATCGTGCGGTTGCTGAACATCTCCTGGAAAACGATCATGCCTATTATTGCTACTGCACCAGAGAGGAACTCGAGGCGGTACGGTACGAACAACAACAAAAGGGTGAAAAGCCGCGTTATGATCGCTGTTGCAGGGATGCAAGTGCACCGAAACACGCAGATGTTAAACCCGTATTGCGCTTTAAAACCCCCATCGGTGGAGAGGTGGTGGTTAATGACCTGGTCCACGGACCGATTCATGTCAATAATTGCGAACTCGATGATTTTATTATTCAGCGAAGTGACGGCACGCCGACATACAATTTCACGGTGGTCGTCGACGACATCGATATGCGAATCAGTCATGTTATTCGCGGTAATGATCATATCAACAATACGCCCAGGCAGATTCACATCTTTAATGCGCTGAATGCTGTGTTGCCAGAATTTGCGCATTTGCCGATGATCAAT
>JAHEKD010000466.1 GCA_024638545.1 Gammaproteobacteria bacterium | reverse complement strand
GCTAAGCAACGCCTGATGATGCACAGCACTGTCTCAACATTTTTCACTACTATGCTGACAATACGGCATTCAGTCTTGAAGAAGGTGCACCTACGCTTCAGCAGATGGTACAGCGAATCGGTTCCAACACTAATTTTTATCCCTGGCTGGTTTATCAAGATCATAAAATAATCAGGGACTATCCCTATGGTTCACAATTCAGGCCCAGACCATCGTATCGCAGGACAGTTGAAGTTACAGTCTACCTGAGTGAGGATTCCGAGGGTTCAGGCATTCGCCAAAATATAAACAGGCGCCCAGTTTATCGGCGACTGCAAGACCTGCATTAATTTTTCTTGGTAGTTCGGCGGTGCGGGGGTAACCATGTCACCGTTTGATCGTGTATATATGATCAGGAGGCTCTGCCAGCGCTGTATATTTTTTAGGCTCTAAAGTGCCTTTTGAGATTTACAGTGTCATGCCTGAACTGAATATCTTATTTCTGGCCAGCCTCCTCAGTTGTTCATGCAGCATATTTTATGCCCGACAAAGATACATTAAACAACACGCAGTTATTTTTTATTTATTTCTTTTTCCAGCAACTCATCAAACAATTCGTGTAAGTATTTATACTCCAGTTTTGAGATATTGTAGTCAGAAAGTTGATGCTCGAGTATTTCGATAAGTTTATCGCTGGTCGAGAGTCGTTTGAATGCTTCGGTAAGTATCTTCTTTGGAGGTTCCTTACCGCATCCTATGAATTCCAGTTCCTCAACCGTGATGACGTCATCAAGTACAGGTAATTCACGCATAACCTGTGACAAATCATCATCCACAGTTGTGAAATTTAACGATCCGGAAGCGTTATTTTCAACCGCAAGGACCGCGTTCGAACCTTCCTGCGGTTGTTTTTCTTTTGTATCAACAGCCTTGCCGGCTTTCAAAGCTGTTTTTTCCCCATCAACCTGAGGCTTGGAAATTCTAACAGGCGTTGGTGTTGCAGCAGCCTTTGTTCTGACAGCAGGATGTCGGTTTTTCTGGGTGTCTTGAGACGTGTCTTGAGGTGTGCTGGTTCGTGCTTTTGTAGATGATCGTGATATTTTCGGCGCTGCTTCAGCAGCGATGCTGGTATCAGTCTCAGCTTTAATTCTGGCTTTCAGCTGTTGACCGGATACAGCGGTTTTCCGGTTCCGCATGGATTTCTTCTGTACAGCTTTTGCCTGTGATCTGGGCTGGAGCTTTGACCTGGCGGATTTTTCAGCAGGTGCGGGATTCTTGACACTCTGATGTACTGCAGCTGTTTTTGATGCCCCTTTAGTGGCATGCTCATTTATACCATCAGGCTCAATGTCTGATGCGGTATCAAGCAAGGAATCAATAGACGAAAGCAGGTCATCGATATTTTTTTCTTTGTCTGGTTTGTTTTTAGTCATTACAGGCTATCACACGATCATGCATGGGATTATCTTTTTGCAGGCAGGTTATGTGTTCTGATAGTGAAGTTCTGAATTTGATAGTTTCGATACTTTTCTCGACCGCTGGCTATCACCTGTTCATCCTGATCTACAATTTCCACTACCCTTTGAAGATCTGCCGATTGCGGAACGACTGATTTTAAGTTGATGACTACTTCAGGTGTTTTCTTCATCATCAGATGATGAATCAACACAGGGTTGGGTGATCCTGGTCCATCACTCTGGTGCTCATCAGATGTGTCTGCCAGTGCATGGGGTACAAAGCTTGATTGAGAAAATGTCCACATTAATGCATCGAGCGATTTTGCCTGCTCACCATCGACTGTTAAAACCAGTATATTGTGCCCCATTCTTTGAATTTTTTCAGCTAAACGGCAAACCATATTCATTCGCGAGGCGCCATCTGATGATTCAAGTAAATAAAAATCAACCTGACTTGTCATCTGCTTAGCTGGAATTAAAGCGGTTTTTTATTGTGATTAATCAACAGCTGACACAGCAAAGGGACGGGGCGCCCGGTTGCGCCTTTTTTTGCACCGCTCAGCCATGCGGTACCTGCTATGTCAAGATGTGCCCATCGGTATTTTTTTGTAAATCTTGACAAAAAGCAGGCTGCGGTAATCGTGCCGGCAGCGCGGCCGCCCACATTCGCCATGTCTGCAAAATTACTGTCCAGCTGTGACTGATAGTCATCCCAAAGCGGCAATTGCCAAACCCGGTCATCACATTGGTCTCCAGTTTTAATAATTGCGTTGGCCAATTTTTGATCATTTGCCATTAATCCGGTTGCCTTGGCGCCCAGTGCTACGATAACTGCACCGGTTAAAGTGGCGATGTCGATCACCACTGCTGGCTTATAACGCTCTACATAGGTCAGCGCATCACACAGGATAAGTCGCCCTTCAGCATCCGTATTTAGAATCTCTATCGTCTGTTTTGACATGCTGGTGACTACATCACCGGGCTTGTTTGCTTTTCCATTAATTAGATTTTCACTGCTGGGAACAACGCCAATAACATTTATGGGTAATTCCATTTCAGCGACCGCACGCATTGCGCCAAATACACTTGCGCCACCACACATGTCATACTTCATCTCGTCCATACTGGCAGCTGGTTTAATGGAAATGCCGCCCGAGTCAAATGTCAGACCTTTGCCCACCAGCGTAACCGGCGCGCTGTCTTTCTTGGCGCCATGATATTCCATGATAATTAATTTGGCAGGCTCATCACTGCCAGCCGATACTGAGAGCAATGAATCCATCCCAAGTTTCTGCATCTGTTTTTCATTAAGGATCTTCACGTTCAGCCCGTGTTTTTTGCCGAGCTTCTCTGCTTGCCTGGCTAAATAGGTCGGCGTGCAGATATTTGCGGGGAGATTGCCCAGCTCCTTGCTCAGGCTCTCTCCATGACTAACGGCCAATCCAAGTTTCAATGCGCGCCGTGCGGGCATGAGGTGCTTGCTGTTGCCGGTGTGAATAAGAATATCGGTAAGTTTTGATGATTTGTTTTTCTTGCTCTTGGTCGTATCGTAACGATAACTTGTGTTTTCAATTATTCGGGAAACTAACTGGAAAAAACGCATCACGTCCATCCCGCCCGGGCGCAGACTGGCCAAACATAATAACGCACTAGTGAGGGGTTTTGTCTTAAGCCTGCTAATGACAGTCGTCAGTTTTGTTGGTAATCTGGTCGTCGTTAAACGCGATTTTTCACCCACCTGTACCAGCATG
>JAHEKD010000465.1 GCA_024638545.1 Gammaproteobacteria bacterium | reverse complement strand
GCCCAATGGCTACCACCTGATCGATTTTCTTAGCTTCGAGGATTTCTTTTAATACATCGGTGACAAACCCGTGGTGACCGTATGAACCATCATCCGTACAAACTCGCAAATCATGTGAAGCTGCCTTCATCCTATCTTCCATGATGAGCAAATCCTTGCTGCGAGCTCCGATAACGCTGATGACATGGTTGCCGACATCTTTCATGGCCCGGGTAATCGGATGCAAGACAGCAATCCCCGTGCCGCCGCCAACACATACGACGTTGCCGACTTTTTCAACGTGGGTCTGTTTGCCAAGTGGGCCGATAACATCCTGATACCCATCACCTACCTGCAGAGTTTTAAACAGGGCCGTAGATTTGCCGACAATCATATAAATCACAGTGATGGTCCCTTTTTCCGGATCTGTCTCTGCCATGGTTAAGGGAATACGCTCACCTTCCTCATTGGCTTTAAGAATGACAAACTGGCCGGGTTTCGCTTTGCGTGCGATTTTAGGTGCTTCGATCTCATTGAGGACCACATTCCCCTCGGACATCTCTTCACGTTTGATAATCTTAAACATGTCAAACCTCCAATCTGTTAGGATCGCGCAAATAAATAATTAACCCGGGCAGGGAAAACTTCTGGTTCGGACCCAATGCGCACCTGTAAGCACATATTTTAGCGATTGACGCGAGGGCGCCAATCCGAAGCCAGGCCAAAAGCCCGTAAAATTGGCCAATTATTTTTTCCGTGGTCCTTATATTCGATATGGCTTTAAGCAACGGCGGGATTCAAATGCAGCCGCCAGGCGCTTTTAGCAACCATTCATATTCTCAAAAGATAAAAATTAAATCAAGGTTAAAATATTGATATTATGTAGCTGCGGTGATAAAGGCCGTGCTGGATGTTTGATGCTCGACACCGGATGCTGGATACTCCATACCGAATACTGGTGGATTGATTCCAACGATTAATTCACAGTCCGTTTATTGGTTTCAGGTTTCGGGTGCCAGGTGTCAGAAACCGGAGATCCAGTTCCTGAAACCTCGTGTGAAACTTCGTATGAGATTCCGCCTGGCCGGAACAATGAACAGATTGAACGTCGAACATCGAACGTCCAACATCGAACTTCGAATATTGATGACGCTGCGCTGTATCGATTTTAAAACAAGCAAAACTGAATATGAAAATGAAACTTTTTGATAGTCATTGTCATCTTGATGACAAATCCTATTCAGGAGATTTGCACAAGGTTCTTGAACGTGCCCACCATGCCGGTGTTATGCGTGTAATGACCATCGGCATTAATAAAAAGACCTCGACTCAGGCGGTCTCGCTGGCAGAAGCGCATGCCGGCATAACCGCATCGGTGGGGGTGCATCCCCATGATGCCAAAAACTGCAGTCAATCCGTCCTCGAGGGTCTCGTTAAACTTGCAAAAAGCCGTAAGGTGCGCGCCTGGGGCGAAATCGGACTCGATTACAATCGCATGTACTCGCCTAAAACAGACCAGGAGAAATGGTTCACTCAACAACTAGAAATTGCCGCACAGCTGGATCTACCAGTGATTTTCCATGAGCGGGACAGCAAAGGCCGATTTTTAGAAATCCTGTGTAATTATGCCCCGGCTGGATTAAAAGGGGTGGTACACTGCTTCAGCGGCAACCAAAACGAATTAAAACATTATCTAGAGTTGGGGCTTTACATCGGCATCACCGGTATTATAACCATCAAAGAACGTGGCGCTCAATTGAGAAAACTGGTTCCCACCATCCCGGTTGACCGCCTACTGATTGAAACTGATGCACCCTATCTAATACCCGCTCCTGAAAAACGCCATAGCCGTCGCAACGAGCCTGCCTTCGTTAAATCCGTTCTTTTTAAACTGGCTGAAGTGAGAAAGGAGAATCCAGAAGATTTGGCAAGTTATGTTTGGGAGAATACGTGTCGGTTGTACGGCTTGAAAGTATAAAGTGCCTGACCTATGCTTGAGCTGCCAGGATCGAAAGGCCTGATATAGCTTCAATGGATAACTGTATAACTATATTAAAGGACTACTACATAACTATATTGAAGTACTGCCACAAAATATTTTTGGTGTTAATTTATTTTGTCTTGACAATTACTGGGGATATAAGTATAGGTACAGTTAATCAAACGTCACAAATTGCACGGAAGCGTAAAATTCATCCACATATCATTCGAAGAATTGCCTTAACGCGGAACCTCATACTGAGTAACTCGTCATTCTGAATCGTACGCTATCCGCGTTCAGCTTCATCTAAAAAATCCGATCAGTCCTCTTGGATTTTTACCAGTTGCAAGCCTTCAGATCCAGTTTGAAATCGGCCCGCCCAATTCATAGCCGAGGCATCGTTAAAAAGCCTCTCAAGCGTATTTCAAAGCATTAACGCCAAAATTTGTGGAACAATAGACCGCGATGTCTCCATCGTGCTGATGGTGAACAGGTCGTGTCTCCAATATAGATTTGGCATCCCGACAATACGCTCTATCTGCAACCGCTCCTTGTATTTGAGTGCCACTTTACAATGCAGTGTTCAGGTCTACACGGGCTGTTGCCGAAATCCAATTCTAATGACTACTGTGGCCTTGGGTGAAACGGAAGATTTTTTTATTTCTTTCTATCATATTTGGATAAACCACCAAATAACAAAGTATTACAATGATTACTTATGCTAAATAGCGTTATCTCCTATCATTTATGGAATGTATCCTCTAAAACACTCTGATAAGGCTGAGATGATGGAGAAAAATAAAGTCCAATTAAAACCATTTAATGAACTGCGAAATAGGCAGGGAGATTTGTTGAGTCAAAGCGTTGAGGAGCTGCAAAGCACCGGTGACAACGATGTCAAAAGACTGGTACATGAAATGCCGGTGCATCAAATTGAATCGGATATACAGAACGAAGAACTACAAAGAGCTCAAGTGGCAATCGAAGAATCAAGGCTACAGTATGCCGATCTTTATGACCTTGCTCCAGTCGGTTTTCTAACCCTTTCTCCAAAGGAGCTGATCCTTGAGGCCAATCTTACCAGTGCAACCCTTTTAGGTGAAGACCGCCGCTATTTGATTAAAAGAGCATTTTCCAGTTTCATTACAGCAGAATTTCAGGATACGTTTTGTTTACACTGCAAACGTGTCATTGAAACGCTAACGAAGCAAACATGCGAGCTGCAGCTCCAAAAAAAAGACG
>JAHEKD010000464.1 GCA_024638545.1 Gammaproteobacteria bacterium | reverse complement strand
TCATGGATTAAATACCGGATACAGAAAATCATAAATAGGTTGCATATAAAAAAATAGCAGGAATGTGGCCAAAGCCGTAATACATAAAGGCATAACACATGCAATTGGGGCCTCTTGTATTCCTTTTGTTAAATTATCTGAGCGTGAGTCAAGTGGTTTAAAGAAAGCCCGCAAAGCAACCGGCAACAAATAAGCGCAATTAAGTAACGTACTTAGGGCGAAACCAAGTAGCACAATATAATTTTGTTTATTAAGACTTCCTTCAATTAAAAACCATTTGCTCCAGCTTCCAACTAAAGGCGGTAGTCCAATGACACTTAAGGTTGCAATTAAATAGGCTGTAAACGTAAACGGCATGCAGCGTCCTAATCCATTCAATTGACTAATTTGGGTAAACTTGGTTGCGGTATAGACCGCACCTGCACAAAAGAATAAGGTGATTTTTCCGACTGCGTGCGTGAAGATATGTATCGCACCGCCCAAAGCTGCAACTGGACTTGCCAATGCCGCACCAATAACAATGTATGAAAGTTGACTAATCGTAGAATAGGCTAAACGGGCTTTGAAATTATCTTTTGTGAGGGCAATAACAGAGGCAGTGAGCATGGTTGCTACTGCGACCCATAAGATCCAATCTGCAGCATGTTGAGTCGCCATAAAATCAATGCCAAAAATATAGACTGAAATCTTCAATACCGAAAATACACCTGCTTTGACCACAGCCACTGCATGTAGTAATGCACTAACTGGCGTAGGCGCGACCATAGCAGCTGGCAACCAGCGGTGAAATGGCATCAGGGCAGCCTTGCCTAATCCGAACATATATAAGGTAAAAAGCAAAATGGCACCAAAACGGTCCAAGTTGCCAATGAGAATTCCACCAGGTATGAAATTTAATGTACCTGCTTGAAACCAAGTAACCACTATAGCAGTTAGGAAAAATAATATGGATGTGCTAAGTAAGATGCCAAGATAGGTACGGCCTGCACTTTGGGCATCTGCAGTTTGCTTATGTGTAACCAGTGGAAATGTGCACAAAGTTAGCGACTCATAAAAGATAAATAAGGTAATCAAGTTTGCTGCAAATGCGATGCCCATAGTGGATGCGATAGAAAAGGCGAAAAAAAGGTAAAATCGTGTTTGATTTTTTTGATTATTACCTCGCATATAGCCAATCGAATAAACCGTGGTAATAATCCAAAGGCTGGATGCGAGTAATGCAAACATAAGCCCCAGTGGTTCAATGTGAAAGGCTATGGAGAGACCTGGAGTGATGTTTAATAAAGTATGTGTTACAGATTCTTCATGGACAAATGTTAATAGTTGAGTGACATACAAAAACAAAATAACACCAACAATTATCGAACTCGCTTCTCGTAGCTGTGCATGATTATGAAATAGTAGAATTGGTAGCCCACCGAATAGAGGAATTAATACCGCAAGTTCATAATGCTGTAAGAACTGAATCATTATCTAGTGGAATAATGCATTGATAGCAGTATTTGCAAACCCAAAACTAAAAGAGGTTTCCAAACCAAAGTAAATGTTTGCGATGACTAATACCCAAAGTGGAATGAGCATTTGCAGGGGAGCTTCAAAAGTTACTTTTGTATCGTTATCAAAGCTATCTGCAGGACTTTTAAAGTAGGCGTATTCTACAATTTTCCAGATGTAGACGATGGCGAGTAATGAACCGCCGACAATTATAATTGCGGCAAGCCAATGACTTTGTTCTATTGCGGCCGCTAATAAATACCATTTACTAATGAATCCAGAGGTAAATGGAATACCTATAAGGCCAAGACCTAATAATACAATTGCAGCCATTGTCCATGGCATGCGTTTTCCTAGGCCGGCGAAACTTTCCAATTGCACTGAGTGAATACGGAACACAATGCATGCCATCGCTAGAAACAATCCGCCTTTTATAATCGCGTGATTAAATAAATGCACCATGCCGGCAATGCTGCCACTTTTAGATGCAAGACCGATGCCTAATGTCATATAACCAATTTGTGCAACGCTTGAATAAGCAAACATACGTTTTATGTTGTCTTGAAATATGGCAACAAAAGATGCTACGAAGATTGCAATTGCAGAAAGCGGTAATAGAATTTTTTCTAAATGAAAGTGTTGGAAAGAAATCTCATTTGAAAATAGTCCAAAAAAGAATCTAAATAACACATACAAGGAAACTTTTGTTGCTGTTGCAGATAGAAATACTGTTATCATCGATGGTGCATAAGCATAAGCATTGGGCAACCAAAGATGTAATGGAAATAAAGCGAGTTTTAATGAAATCCCAACCGTGAAAAATGCAAATGCCGCATGTAATGCCCGTGAAGTAAGAAGCGCAGGTATTTTTTGTTGTAGGTCAATAATATTTAATGTACCGGTTAGCATGTACAACAAGCCGACCCCTATTAATATGAAGGTAGCGCCAATAGTTCCCATGATTAAATATTGATATGATGCAGTTAATGCCTTGCGATCTCGTCCCATCGCAATTAACACATAGGACGACAGTGAGCTAATTTCTAAAAATACGAAAAGATTAAACGCGTCACCTGTAGCAACAATGCCTAACAAGCCAGTTAGACAAAGTAAATATGCTGAGTAAAATAAACTAATTTTTTCTGGTGCAATTTCTTGTTCTATACTTTTGCGTGCAGCTAACATCGTTATACTGGCGGTTGCAGAAACGATGACTAAGACGTAGGAACTTAAGTGATCTATGCGATATTCAATTCCCCAAGGAGGTGCCCAGCCTCCAAGTTCATAAGACAGTACTCCATGTAAAGAAACTTCGCGTATCAGTAATAATGAAATGAAAAAAGTGAAAATACTTATAAAGGTTGCCAATAACCAAGCCAGGCTGGCGCGTGTGAGTAACGAACAAAGTGGCGCAGCGATTAAAGGGATGATCACTTGCATTACGGGGAGATGGAGAGTGAACACTAAGTTTCGTCCTGTTCTTCGTCCTGCATGTGAATAATATTTTCATCCACTGTGCCGTATGCTCGATGAATCCTTGCAACGATTGCAAGGCCTAATGCAGTCGTGGCAACTCCAACCACAATAGCTGTCAAAATCAATACATGCGGTAAAGGATTAGAATAAATAGTAAAAGTATCCGTTAATATAGGTGCGGTTCCGTCATCTATTTTGCTCATAGAAATAAAGAAGATAAATACTGAAGTTTGAAA
>JAHEKD010000463.1 GCA_024638545.1 Gammaproteobacteria bacterium | reverse complement strand
AGGCCGGCAAAACCTGCAGGAATAGTCGGCGAAACAAACCCCGCCAATCCGTAGGCGATGAACAACATTGCTGAAATTGACAACAGAACCTTACCTGCTATTACACTTAAGTCATTCATTCTAAAGATATTTTCCGATACGCGAAATTAAGGCGCCGAGCATATCAAGGCTGGTGATATGACAACGTGGAGTTTATGCGGCGCGGCAAAACTTATCCAGTTCCTTTTCCGCTTAAGCTCGCTTTGCTGTATTGCTAGTAGTCCGGTGTTTCGGCAAGTTGTTGCATGCAACACAATACCCAGATATTGACGCTATAGTAGAAACATGTTTCTCAGGCAGCCGACCGGGTTGGTTGGGAGTAGCGTTTCCGCAGATTAAGCAGGTTTCCTGCGGAACACGCTCTCCAGCCCAGTCCTAAGCGGACTCGTCAACCGACACTAGCTACTCAACCTGCAGCGGCCACTTTTGGTTCAGCGACGCCTTGCTTCGCGGCTCCTTTGAGGTATGCCAACATGGTGTCTGCATCTGACACTTCAAAAGGATCAGTCGGGCAGTTATCGCCAAAGTCAGGTTCTATGAACATCTTCTCAATTTCACCATCGTTGACCAACATTGAATAACGCCATGAGCGCATTCCAAAACCCAGGTTAGACTTATCGACAAGCATCCCCATCTTGCGGGTAAACTCTCCATTGCCATCGGGCAGCAGCCTGATGTTGTGGTTGTTCTGCTCCTTTCCCCATTTAAACATTACAAACGCATCATTGACCGAGATACAGACGATATCGTCGATACCCTGGGCGCTAAATTCAGCGTGAAGTTCGTCGTAACGTGGTAGATGGCTGGAAGAACAGGTGGGTGTAAATGCACCCGGAAGTGAAAATACGACAACTTTTTTTCCGGAAAAAATATCCTTGGTTGTCTTATCTTCCCAGCGATATGGGTTTTCGCCTTCAACGGACTCATCCCGTACTCGGGTTTTGAAAACGACATTTGGTACGTGGCTTACATTGTGCATGATAATTTCCTGCGAGATTAATTTATGACGGTGGAGGATTATCAGGCACTCTATTCATTCTGTAAAATGAATTAGATTGATCGATTCAAATCTAATAATTAGATTGATTAATTAAGTTGTTCGCGCCCAGGGAAGACTCTGTCCGTATGGGCAGGAGCTTTGAACGGTCACTTATTCCCACTCGATTGTTGCCGGGGGCTTGCCGGATATATCGTAAGTGACCCGGCTGATGCCACGTACTTCATTGATAATACGGTTAGAAATGTTCGCCAGCACGTCGTAGGGAATAGGTGCCCAGGTGGCGGTCATAAAATCGATGGTCTGAACGGCGCGCAGGGCAATCACGTACTCATAGGCGCGATTGTCACCAACCACACCGACTGATTTTACCGGGAGAAAAACGGCAAACGCCTGGCTTGTTTTGTCGTACCAGCCAGTATCCTCCAGTTCCTGCATGTAAATGGCGTCTGCCTGTCGCAGCAAATCCGCATATTGTTTTTTCACTTCACCTAGAATTCTCACGCCCAGTCCGGGACCGGGAAACGGATGACGATGAATCATCTCTGCTGGCAAACCCAACTGCAGACCTAATTTTCTCACTTCATCTTTAAACAGTTCCCGCAGGGGCTCCAGCAATTTCAACTGCATATCATCCGGCAATCCACCAACATTGTGATGCGACTTGATCACTTCTGCTTTGCCGGTCTTGGATGCGGCTGATTCAATAACGTCAGGATAAATAGTGCCCTGTGCCAGCCATTTTGCATCTCTAATCTTGCGTGATTCCTCTTCAAATATTTCGATAAAAACACGGCCAATTATCTTGCGTTTGGCTTCCGGATCATTTTCCCCGGCTAATTCACGCAGAAAGCGCTGCTCGGCATCAACACGGATAACCTTGATACCCATGTTATCGGCAAATGTCTGCATAACCTGATCACCTTCATGCAGACGCAAAAGGCCATTGTCAACGAATATGCAGGTGAGCTGATCACCAATTGCCTCATGCAACAATGCCGCGACCACAGATGAGTCGACTCCTCCTGATAAACCCAGAATGACGTGATCGTCACCTACTGTCTGACGCGCATGCTTCACTGCATCGTCAATAATATTACTCGCTGTCCAGTCGTTGCCGCAGTTGCAAATATCATGCGCAAAGCGGGCCAGAATGTCCTTGCCAAACTCTGTATGAGTGACCTCAGGATGAAATTGTACGCCATAAAACCCGCGTGATTCATCCGCAATCGCACACAGCGGGGCATTGGCGGATTTTGCAATCACCTTGAAGCCCTGCGGCAATGACGTGACCTTATCCCCATGACTCATCCACACGTCCTGTGTGGCCTCAGACAACAAGCGGTTTTCTTCACACGGTTCGATAATCGCGTGCCCAAATTCGCGCAGCTCAGAATTCTGCACATCACCACCCAACATCGACGCCATGCACTGCAGTCCGTAGCAAATGCCAAGTACCGGAATCCCCAGCTCAAACAATCCATCCGGAGCGCGCGGCGTGGTGTCTTCGGTAACGGTGGAGGGCCCCCCCGATAATATGATTCCTTTGGCGCTGAAATCTTGAATCTGTTGCAGCGTATTATCGTAAGCCCAAATCTCGCAATACACCCCCAGTTCGCGTATGCGACGCGCTATAAGTTGGGTGTACTGGGATCCAAAATCCAGAATCAGGATTCTGTCGGAGTGGAGGTCTTTCATGCCCTCAGGAACGGTAGTTTGGTGCTTCCTTGGTAATCGTCACGTCGTGCACATGAGACTCCGCCACCCCGGCATTAGTGATCTTTACAAACTCACAGTTTTCACGCATTTCGACCAGGGTAGCATTGCCGGTATAGCCCATGCCTGAACGCAAGCCTCCCATTAACTGATGAATGATATGGACCGCAGGGCCCTTGTATGGAACGCGGCCTTCGATACCCTCGGGAACCAGCTTCTCAACTTCCGATTCATCAGCCTGGAAATATCTGTCCTTGGAGCCCTGCTCCATCGCACCGATCGAACCCATACCACGATACGCCTTGTATGATCGGCCCTGGTACAGCTCGATCTCACCCGGGGATTCATCGGTGCCGGCCAACAGACTGCCTACCATTACTGAATTGGCGCCTGCCGCAATGGCTTTGGTGACGTCGCCCGAATAGCGCATTCCACCGTCGGCGATCAGCGGGATG
>JAHEKD010000462.1:1710-3213 GCA_024638545.1 Gammaproteobacteria bacterium | reverse complement strand
GGATAAGTCTTACTTATCCGTAACTGTGCCGGTCACCAGTTTGTGTCCATGTTCAAAAGAAATAGCGGCCTACAGTGCGCATAACCAGCGATCACACATCATTATCACCGTTGACGAAGCAACCCGCCTGTCCGCACAACAGTTGATCCGCATCGCCGAAAAACAGGCCAGTAGTGAGCTTTATGGTCTGCTGAAACGCAGTGATGAAAAATTTGTCACTGAGCATGCCTACGATCATCCGAAATTTGTTGAAGATATGGTTCGTGATGTCGCCAGGGAACTTAAGAACAATGAGGAGGTTTTTGGTTTTATTGTCGAAACTGAAAATTTTGAATCTATCCACAATCATTCCGCCTACGCCAGAATAAGCCACGATCTTTAAGAGCGCGTGATTGACCCGTGAAGAGAAAATTTAAACACTTCACGCAACTCAAAAATTGATGGTGAGCAGTGCGGTTGCACTGGCGTTATTCAGCCTGTTTTTCAATGGCTGCAACGATGCAGTATTTAAAAAATATGCAATTAAGTCCCGCTCACGCGGGCTGATGATTGCCGGCACCGGATTAGTGTGGACAATCTGGCAATGCATGTATCTCGAGCTTTTTAATGGCGGCTTAAGCGTTGATGGATTGAGCATAAGATACGGCCTGCTTGCCGGATTCATTCTGGTGCTTGCAAACATACTTCTGCTTGAAAGCCTGACTCATCTGCAAATTAGTTTAGGTACAACCATCTACCGACTCAACACGATTGGTGTGGTCATTTTATCCTACGTATTTCTAGGCGAAGAGCTTGGCTTCATCAAACTAACTGCCGTCGGCCTGGGTATTGCCAGCGTGTTGCTTCTCTATGATCCGTCAGGAAGAAAGACAGGCAAGGATCTCTATTTCATATTTTTGATACTTGTTATCGCAGCCTCTCTGCTCAGGGCAAGTTATGGGGTGGTTTCGAAATATGCGATTAATCACGGCGCCAGCATTGTGGGAATGATTCCCTACACCTCTGTTTGCTGGGTTGTTGGGGGACTTGGGTATGCGGCGATGATTGAAAAACGCCTGCGGCTGACCGGCAAAAAAGTTATCTACATGCTGATATCCGGTACGCTTATTTTTTTGACGGTAACCAGTCTTTTGCTGGCAATCAGTCTAAGCGAGGCCAGCATCATCATCCCGATAGCTAACTGCAGCTTTATTGTCGCACTATTCTTTTCCATTTTGTTAAAATTGGAAACAATGAACAGCGTTAAACTTTTTGCAATTATCATCGCATTTTGTTCCATAATCCTTTTATCGCGTATTTAGCCGCATGAAAATTCTGCAACTTTCTGATCTGCACGTGGTCGAGCCCGACTCAGAAATTTATCATCCGGATCCACTGGCACGATTGGAACAAGCCGTCGAGCATATTAATCATTATCACAGCGACGCGTATTTTTGTGCGGTGACCGGGGATATTGCTGATAATGGCTCACTACCGGCTTACAGGGCCGTAAAACATACGCTG
>JAHEKD010000462.1:0-1700 GCA_024638545.1 Gammaproteobacteria bacterium | reverse complement strand
CTCCCCTATTACCCGATCATTGGCAATCACGATCTGCGCCGGACTTTTTCGGACGTGTTCACAACCATATCGACAGAAAACTGCTTTATTCAATACCGCATCAATATCGATAATACCGTCTTTTTATTTCTTGATACGGTGATAGAAAATCATGACCATGGCGAATTATGCACTCAGCGCGTAAAGTGGCTGGAAGAGCAGCTTGAAAATATCGCACCTGGCCAGCAGCTCATACTGTTTATGCACCATCCGCCACTGAGTGTCTCACTTCCGTGGATGGATGCTGTTATGCTGAATAACAGCCAGATATTTTACGATATCATCAAAGATCACCGTATAGGCTACGTATTTTTTGGTCACGTGCATAGACCTGTACACGGTATCTGGCGAGGAATTCCGTATGCTTCGAGTCGATCTATTGGTCAATATCAAATCAGCTCTCACAACGAGCAGGCTTACAGGTTCCCTGTGAACAGGGAGTCGCCGATGTATTCAGTAATCTCTTTATTGAACGGTCAAATCCATATCGACTTAATGGATTTCACAAACGACAAAGTTGTAGAACAGTGATAATGTCGCCAGAGAGTGAGTCATGAACTATAGATTTCTTTACCTGCTGAGTCATCGCAAATGAAAATAGGAATTGACCTGGGCGGCACCAAAACTGAGGCCATCTTGTTAGGCCATGACAACAGGTTAATTAAAAAGATTCGCACCTCAACGCCTGTTGGCCAGGGTTACAGGTCAATATTGAACAATATTAAAACGATGGTCGATGAGCTGGAAAACCAGACAAGCCAGCGATGCACTATAGGCGTCGGCACACCCGGCTCCATCGACAAACATACTAATTTAATCAAGTATTCAAATACAGTCTGCTTAAACGACAGGCCTTTGCGGGCTGACCTGGAAGTTCTGTTCGAGCGACCCGTACGCATCGAAAATGATGCCAACTGCTTTGCACTCTCGGAAGCAGTTGATGGCAGTGGAAAAAATCACAAAACGGTCTTCGGCATCATCATGGGGACTGGGTGTGGCGGCGGTATAGTCGTAAATAAAACGATCATGCACGGACCAAACGGCATGAGTGGAGAATGGGGTCATACTGTTCTTGATCCGAGGGGTCATGCCTGTTATTGCGGATTACATGGCTGTATCGAAACTTACTTATCAGGTCCGGCGCTGATTAAACACTTCAGACAGCACGGCGGAACTCCTGTTTCCCGGGTTGAGGAAATACTCGAACAGGCAGAAAATAATGTTGCAGCAGCTACGACAATGCTGGACCACTACTACACTACTTTTGCCAGGGCTATTTCACAGCTCGTTAAAATACTTGATCCCGATATCATCGTTCTGGGAGGCGGGCTTTCCAACATCGAGACGCTGTACACGACGGCAGTTAAGCGGATTAACAATTTCTTCGCCCATCCGGTCTCGGTCAATCTGGTGAAAAACACGCATGGTGACAGTTCAGGTGTTCGAGGTGCCGCATTTCTCTGGGATCAAAAATGATAACAAAACATTGTAGTTTATATTGATTTTTATCATTGAGTTAAATCTAATACTTGAATAATTACTTTAGCCCGCATTTCTCACCGGACTTCGTAGCGAGACGGTTAAAGGATGCGTCCTGTATGGGTTTTACGACCAAAGGCCGGCATTATGTTATCAGCATATGTGCCGGCACAAGGGCCCGC
>JAHEKD010000461.1 GCA_024638545.1 Gammaproteobacteria bacterium | reverse complement strand
TTGGAGCTTTCACGCTCAACACCGGGTTACCAACTTTAAAAACCCCGCACTCTATCATTGTGACGACGAGCAGGCCTGAATAAAATTCAGTGATAATTAAATCTCTCAACAGTGCTTTGAAAACCGCTCCGGCCCATACAAGATTCAATCGGCTACGCCTGCTGCAATGCAGGCGGCCTGAAACTTTCGAAATCGCTGGAAAGCATAAGGGATAAACCGAATTTTCTGTACCGGGTTAACCGCTAACGTTAATGCCGCCATCGCATATTTAAAATCAGACAATATCAGCATTCTTTTTGTATCCTGCAGGTATTTATTATATGCCTTCGCTCTTGCTTCCTTGCTCTTGAAATCAGCGTTATCAAGGTAAAAACTGATCAGCATCCCGAGTTCATGATCCCCGAATTCCGGTTCACCAATTTCAAAGTAAGGATATTCATTTAGCTGATGGCGCATTAGCGTCTCGGCAAACAGATTGGAAAAATCGTAGGCCCTGTTATTAAGGCATGAAAATTCAAAATCAAGCAGTTTTATCTCGCCGCTATCAAGCTTCATGATATTCCCGTGATAGGTATCATTATGACAAAAGGTCAGTTCACCATCAGGCAGGCAATCTATAACCATCTCAATTGTATCTGCACTGTAAATTTCACACAGCTGTTCACACATAGCCTGCTCGTTAGGCGGAAATCGCGTAATTTCATTTTCCAGGACATGTTTTGCCAACGCTCCCCATTTTTTGTGAAGCATTTCAAAAAACAGTTGTCGCGGCAGGTTCGCGGGCATCAGCTGATGAAAGCGGTAAAGCTGACTGGCAATTTGACGCAGGTTTTCCGGTTCGAATAAATCCGAAGCGATTAATGTACGGCCCTGGTAGAACGCTTCAATACGACAGCTGTGATCGTAGTAATAACAATGTGGCGCAATCTGATGTGCGCCCAGGCTGAGAAAGACCTCTTTTTCAGTTTCGAAATCCAATATCGCGTTTTCTTTTCCCTCAAGTTTTCGAAACAGAATTGCCTCTGGTTTAGCCGGTTTGGTAGATCGAATGCCCATGGTGAAGGATGAAAAACCTTTAGGATCATCAAATTCGAAATCTGCCATTGAGAGCCTGGCCCACTCGGGAAAAAGGCTCTGGCATTGCTTGAATATTTTGGCTTTCAGGCCGTTCTTGAAATTGTTTGACATCCTGTTAATGATCAATAATAGTTGGCATATTCTCCTCAACAATTATAATGTTAGTGCACTAATACTTCGTCAGAAATTTGAAGCAACCAATTACACATCCCCAAATGTTCTTGACTGTGCAGTTCCACCACAGCATGATACCTACCTTTGGACTGATTATATGGGTAACATGTTGATTGGAATGTGGGTCAGTACAGCCTTTGGAAGTCAAATGCAGTCCTTTCCACGTCATCAATACCGTAGAGTAGCTTGAAGGAGATACCGCCATCACCGAGGACGCTGGGAAGGTAAATGACTTTAATTTAAAGGGGTGCTGCATTTTTTTGCCCCGGTGGCAACGGTATGTCGCTGGCAAACCTGTAAATACGTTAAAAAGATCTATTCAATTCCGGCCCCGGGGATTGACTGGAAGCGTAAAATATCACGGTCCTGATTTGTTATGGAGGAACAATACTGGAATTAACGGCTAAATCTGCAGATGCAGTTGTCTCGTTTGAAAATGTTTCAAAGCGATATGGAGACATTATTGCCGCCAGCAAACTGAATCTTTTTGTGCGCAGGGGTGAGTTTTTATCGTTTTTAGGCCCTTCCGGTTGTGGTAAGACCACCATGTTAAGAATGATTGCCGGGTTTGAACAGCCCAGTGAAGGCTCTGTATATCTCAATAACAAGGTGGTGAATGGTGTGCCTGCTTATAAGCGGCCTGTGAATATGGTCTTTCAGGACTATGCTTTATTTCCACACCTGACAATTGCGGAAAACGTTGCCTATGGTCTTAAACAACGACCGCCAAAGCTGTCCAAACAAGAAATCGCGTCACGGGTGGCAGAGGCTCTGGACCTGGTTCAGCTTTCAGGTTTCCAGGATCGACGAATTTGGGAGATGTCTGGCGGTCAGCAGCAGCGGGTTGCGCTTGCACGTGCATTAATTAATAAGCCGGAAGTTCTTTTGCTTGATGAGCCTCTGGCAGCCCTGGATCGGAAACTCAGGCGAGAAATGCAAATTGAATTGCAAAACCTTCAAAGAAATGTGGGCATTACTTTTATCCTGGTCACCCATGATCAGGAAGAGGCGCTGTCAATGAGTGATCGTGTCTGTATTATGAGAGACGGTGAGGTTGTCCAGATTGGAACACCAAGAGAGCTTTATGACCAGCCGATGAATCGTTATATCGCAGACTTTGTCGGTAAATCAAATTTCTTTGACGGCATTGTTGAAAATACAAACGGAAAAAACGTCGCAATCAGATTGAAAAATGGAATTGTAATCACCGCCGTTGTAAACGATTCAAAACGCAATTACGAAATCGGCAGTCATATTTGTTGCAGTATACGCCCTGAGCAAATGCTGTTATCCAGGTCTCCGGATTATTTTTCGGCCGAAACTAGTGTGGAACTTCAGGCGACGGTTCACAACCGTATTTTTCTTGGGGAGCATACGGAGTATTTACTGCATAATGATACGCTGGGTGACTTCCTGGTGTTGACACCGAGGCAAAATGAGCGAAGTGAACCGCCGTTTTCAGTGAATGAAACAATTTATATCGGCTGGGGTGAGAGAACGATTCTGGCCCTGGACGATAACTGATATTTTGGATTTTGTTTTAGCAATTAATACATAGGAGAAATAATGATGGCAAAAAATGATGAAATTATGGATCGTAAAAAATTCATGAAAGAGCTGTGGCGATACAAGAATGGCTCGATCAGCAGGCGACACTTTCTTGGTGTCACAGGATTGGGTGCTGCCACAACAGTCATGGCTGCAGCAGTACCGGGCCTGATTCCACGCAGGGCCTTTTCGGCCAGCCATATAGGCGACAGAGTCGTGCTTGCGACCTGGCCGAACTATCATGATCCGGCAAATTTCGAGGCATTTACTGAACAGACTGGTGCCAATGTTCAGGTTAACGTTTTTGGTTCCAACGAAGAGATGCTGGCAAAACTTCAGGCCGGCGGCAGTGGCTGGGATGTGTTTGTGCCCACTAACTACACAATCACTACCTATGTTTCAGAGGGGCTGATT
>JAHEKD010000460.1 GCA_024638545.1 Gammaproteobacteria bacterium | reverse complement strand
TGGTATATATACTGACGCTGTTGTTGATTTCGTCCACTTTGGCTTTCAGGACAATTTATTTTACGGCAGCATCATTAACGAATACAGATAACTGGAACACTATACCAAACAATTTTCAGTTATCAGAAGCCTGGGTCGATGGCGTGCTGGAGGAAATTGATCAAAAACTTGAATCCGGGTTGACCGTAGAGCAGGCCATGGCTGGCAGCTGGATATCGTATAATACCTATTTGAAGTGGAAGGGAAAACCGTTAATTTCAAACACCAAGGACCATGATAAATAAATCAACAGGCGATGTCTAAGCCAAGCATAGTTTTTGTCTCATGTTGTTACAACGAGTTGGAGAATTTATCTGCACTTTACGACACGCTGGCTGCAACGATGGCCAATGTGGCAAACATTGATTGGCATCTGCTGTTAGTCGACGATGCCAGTATTGACGGAACCCCTGAGCGGGTCGTCGAGATGATAAACCAGTCGAAAAGAATTGAATATATACAGCTTTCAAGGAACTTTGGTAAAGAGGCGGCAATGACGGCAGGACTGGATGCGCTCAGCGGTGCCGATGCGTGTATTTTGCTGGATGCGGATTTACAGCACCCGATAAAATATGTGCCTCAGATGATAGATCACTGGCGAAACGGTGCATCAATGGTTATAGCAGTGCCAAGGCTTCGCAACAGGGATATTATTGGCAGAGTTGCCAGTTTTTTATATCACAGGCTTATTACCTGGGCGAGTAAAGCGCCGGTCACATTCGCCGGCGGTGATTTCAGATTACTGGACAAGACCAGTATTATGGAATTATCAAAAATGCGTGAACGCGCTCGCTATATGAAAGGATTGTATGGATTCGTTGGCGGCGATATTAAAACAATTGACTATGATGAACAGCCAAGAGCAGCAGGCGAAACAAAATTCAGTTTTACAAAGCGGCTTTCGCTGGCGTTAAATGGGTTAATATCACTCACCACTTTGCCGCTGAGGTTATTTTCATTGCTGGGTATCATTGCAATTTTGTTTGGCACGGTTTATATGATCTATATCTTGATAGAGCTGATGATGTACGGAAAGTCTGTGCCCGGTTTTGCCTCGGTATTGTTTTCAGTGATCATCTTCAATGGTTTTATTATGCTGCAAATTGGTGTACAGGGCGAGTACATTGCTAAAATTCTTGAGGAGGTCAAACACAGGCCGCTATATATCATCAGGCAACATATAAACCCTCTCGACTCGCAGTCCGGCAACGATGTCTAGCCCGGATTTTGCACCAGTCGGAACAGTAATTTAAATGACAGCAACAATTTGCGAATTTAAAACATCTATGCTGGCCATCCCCGTGTTAATAGTAGTCCGGTTGTGCCGGACCGATCCGATATCTTATATTCGCCGTGTTAGCCGGACTAAGCGGTATGCACGTTAATTGCTATATTTACTATATGCTGAACACACACTGTAATGAAAGTCGCCCATTTTCTATTAAAACCTGAGCTTGCAGGTTCACCTCCCAACGAGGCAATAATAAATGCATTAACCGAATTAGGGTGCGATATTGATCTGTATGCGCCCGGGGGTGATATTAATCTGTCCATGTACGATATGCCAATCAAAGTATTCCCGGTTGAGTACGGTAAGCGCTGGATGTTGAAAAATATATTCTTGCCCAGGTGGCAGAAGTATGATTTGTTCTCGGGCACAACTGAGGACCCGATGGCTATAGTTGGAATGTTATCCACTATCCATCGAAAACGGTCAGTCACACTTGGCGATGAAATTCGCTCAGGCAGTTATGCCGGCAACAAAACTGTTCGCTGGAAAAAACTGTGCCAGCGTGGAATGCGAAATTCAGCATTCAGAATAGTCAATGACCGCCATCGCGTCGATTTACTTAAAGACTATCTAAACATGCCTGATGATAAGGATATTATTGTGTACCCGGGATGTTTCAGGCACCCGCCCGTAGCCCAAAATAGAAAAACCATGAAAAGCAAATGGGGATTTGATAACGATAAACTCATCATTGGCGATTCGGGGTTGTTTTATTACGAACACAGCGCACTGTGGTTAATTGAAGCCCTGGCCAGCCGTGATGATTTTAATCTGGTTATCCAGCCACTCAATACAGACCCCTTATCCCGATATTTACTCACTAAGATAAAAGGAGCTGAAAGAATTTACATGGAACCAAAACGGATCGAGTGGCTTGATGCCTGGTCTCAGATGGGGGCCGTGGATATCGGTGTTGCAATCTATCGACAAACCGGGCCACAATTTCAAAATATGGGCGTCAGTTCAAACAGGTTATGCATGTTTCTGGCCATGGGTGTTCCGGTTATCGTCAGCAAGCAGCCCAGTTTCGAATTTATAGAAAAATATGACTGCGGCATTATGGTTGAAAACGAGCAGGAGTTTATTAAAGCCATTGATTACATAAAACCGCGACTTGAGCAGATGAAGTTGAATGCGCTTAAGTGCACGGCAGAGTATATCGACACCGGCAGTGCCTATGGGGCACTGGTTGACAAATTCAGGGATTCACTGGGCCTGTTATCATGAATCTGTTTAACCGGTTGCTTTTTTGGTTTGAGAATCGCCAGGGTTACCTGAGGCTTAGACGATATCGAAACCAGGATACCAGATTTTATGCTGTGTTGATGTATCATGGCGTTGAGAATGACAAACTCAAACACCAATTTCGTCCCTGTGACATGAGTGAACAGGCCATCAGGAAGGAAATAGATTTTTATCTCAGGCAGGGTTATGAGATATGCAGTTACGTCGATGTCAATAGTGATGATTTTGCCGGGCACTCTAACCTGATGCTGACATTTGATGATGGTCACCGTAATATCGCCCAAACCGTCAGCAATTTGTCCCGCCATTATCAGATTAGGCCTGTTATCGGTATCTGTCCGGGTGTTGTAGATGCACAAACGCCATTTTGGTTTGAAGAGATTTATGCCAGACTCTTGCTTAGCAAGCGTAAAGAAATCCATCCTGCCTGTGCATCTGCCGCAGACCCGCATGTTGCGTTCAGGCAGATTATGGATTATTACCAGAGCGACTTAACGCTCAAATCAGCAGAGCTGTTGTCGGCCATTCGCCGGGCAACGGGTGATGTGGAGGCAGAGCAGGTTAACGCACATCCGGCCGTACACAAAAATCTTGGCTGGGATGAGCTGTACTCGCTGGTCGAGCGGAATTTATGCGTCAT
>JAHEKD010000459.1 GCA_024638545.1 Gammaproteobacteria bacterium | reverse complement strand
ATCGCCAAAGTACTGATTTAGCAATTCAATCAAACCCTTAACTCTCGGAATTTGATCATCATCAGAATTATCCAAATTCACCGTACCATCAAGGACAAGATGCTGATCCTGAGCCTTTTCAGCTTTTTCCTCTATTTTTGTGTTCTCAATGTTTAACATATAAATATAAGAAGCAGCATTTATGCCAAATTCGATTCACAAAATAAAAATTAGGTATTTACCTGTAATTATTAAAAAACCACATTAATTCAACTGTAAAAATCTCTTACACAAATCAAAAGGAAGCGTCAGGATTTTTTACACTGTCCACTAATGGCCGAAGGTTGCCGGCCGTATCAGATTTGTTAGCACCTGTTAACGCGCAGGTTGTTGTTTGAATTTTTCTTAAACTTCAGATTTTGGTTTGTAATATTGCCGTGTGCGGATACTAACCTGATTCTTACTATATGATAATTGATCTTCCAGCCTTGTGATTTCGTTCCGCAATTTAATAGTGCGCCGTGAACGACCACTAACTGATTCAATTTTATATACTTCGTTACGCAATTGGGTGATTGAGGACATTAGGCGATCCTCGTCGATGTAGGTATTGAGATTTCTCAATAACCTGCAATTGTCGACTAGATGCCCCCGGTCCATGCCCAATGCCTTTTTATTAAGGCCGCCATAATACACCTACAACTAAAATATTGGAACTGATCTAAATCGATTTTGTGTGGATTTTGTCCTTCAACCGATGGATACCGACCGGGAAAGATTGATGAGCTTGTATGTCCTATCAAAAAACTGCGAATAATTATCAGAGTATGGGATTAGTTGAATGATGACTCGCCTGCTGTGCATAACTTCTATGCAGTTTTTACATTTCCGCATCACCCTTAGCGATTGAGTTTTCATTAAGACAATTGGTGCATTGCCTTTGGCGATCAGGGCATTTATCGATGGAGACGTGTATTCTCATAGAAGATGCTATTTTTTGTAATGCCCCAGCATGATAATCACAGGCAAAAGTCAAGCCCGTGGGCCAATGGACTACCTTTGTTGCCATAGTCTGCAGTTCCAATAATGCGTTCATAGCTAATAACTAAACATGTTCTAAACATATATTATTAAGAAGCTCTAATCGTCTGATGACCGTCTTCTCTGGTATAAACGAAAGAGCGCGATAACCTGTATCATTTACTAGATCGGAACTGGCGAAGTGGGTCGTTTTTTACGATTTTTTTCGTAACTGACTCATGATGTGCTGGTAAAACGCCGAATTTCGAAAAGTTCTTTACACTTTTATAGGCGTCCGCTTTTGGCCGCAGTTTGACCCTGGCATTAGGTATATGAGTGTTTGCTACCGGGAGAACATATACCAGGATTGGCATCAAAGGTCGACTATCCACCTGAATGCCGGTAGGCTCCAATCGTTCGATCAACCTGTTCCACAGCAATTCCGTTTCGCCGGAGAAGATCGCATCCGTGTGAGCTGTCACGACATGCCAGTCACCACGCACGAGCTCGAAATCTAGTTGACCGGCCGCCCAGCCAGAATAACCAATGTAAAAACGCAGCTCGCTATCGGGTTTCTTCAGCTCAAGTACTTCGTCAAGTATTCGTCGATCAGAGCTGATATAGACATCATCGGCGACATGTGCCATTCCCTCTCGTGCCGATTCGTTTCGTATCAACATAAGTATCATTGGCAGTCCAACCGGTCCTCCGTAGTACAACGCATGTGCTGTTGCTTGCTCATCTTCGATGTCGGGTACCGCTTCGGACAGGCTGACATCACTTGAGCGGTTCACGATTAAACCCAGTGTGCCGTCCTCATCATGCTCTACCAGGTAGACAACGGATTGGCCAAAATGCGAGTCGTCGAGCGCGCGCTTGGCCACCAGGAACATGCCGGGACCCGGTTTTCCGGCAAACGTATCGCGTAATGCGGGGACAATGGACGTCGAAATAAGCGAGCCACCGGCCACGGATTCGCCGGCCAGTGCAACTCCCAGGGCGACAAAGGTTGCCATCAGAATTCGAATTCGCCACATATTTTTTGATTGTAACCACTCTGAACGGATGTGCCATCCCTGGGGGCGCCAAATAATGGCCCTACACACCAACACCATAGATTTTTCTAAAGGCGAGCCGACGTCTGCTCGCGGTCGAGCTACGTCCTGGGTGTTAAAGATTTTGAGTGTCAGCTACCGGGGAAACAGGGACTCAGATTAGCGAAATCAGCGATTTTGGAAGTATTTCCTGGTCTTCTAGAACGGGTCGGCTCCACGTGCGATCAGGTACGCCTTGCGCGCCCAGAATGGAAGATCGACCGCGGGATAATTGGTTCGAAACAACTCGAATGTGACCCAGCCCGGGCCGGCTTCGGTGGCATCAAAGCCACCGGATTCCAGGGCGCGCGCTTTGAATATTTTGTCAAGGCGAAAGCCAACCCGGGACATTCCGTAGACAACAGCGAACACCACGTCCTGAGTCGAAATAACAAGGTGGCCGTAGTTTTCCGGCTCGGAACTGTACAGTTGCACATCGCCTAGCGGGGCTGCAACTTCAACTAGGACATCCACGAGGTCAGAGTGGGCACTCTTATCCTGGAGAAACACCAAGATGTCGTGATTTTCGTTGTTGTCTACATTAGCAGGTATGGGCTGCAGCCTGGTCATCTACAAATCCCGATTCACCACAGAAATAGTCAGCCTAATGCTTGCATCAGTGACCAACAAGAGAAGGACTATGGTTTAGGTATTGAGTTCGCTCATGATCTTTCCGAGTGTCGCTCTCAGGCTTTGTAGCAAATGTGGCTCGAGTTTCTTGAAATTCGCCGCATCCCCGACCTGGGAATCACTGCGAACCGGACGCTCCGCGAGGGTGGCGTCTGATTCTTTCCAGACAACCTTGCCATCCTGGTTGACAGCCATCAAATCAACTTTAACCGTTGCATAGTTTTTACCAACCTGGACCAGGCCGTTATAGTTTGTTCCATCAATTGAATACCCATAGGAAATGTTGATATGCACGGCAGCATCAAGGCCCAGGTCCCGTGCCAGCGACGCCATATTCTTTTCATCGCTAATACGCTTATAACCTCGTGCAATATTTTTCTTACCAAAAATAGAATTTCCCGATGCACTGGTGTTTGCGTAAACATTGTCACCCGTTATGTTTTTTTCCGGTAACAAAACGTAGTTGCCGGTTTTTGACATGCTACTGAACACA
>JAHEKD010000458.1 GCA_024638545.1 Gammaproteobacteria bacterium | reverse complement strand
GCGCGCAGCCTGATCGAGAATTTCCAAAAAATATAATACCCTTATCGATTCGCCCGTATTGCCGGTGACAAGAACCAACTATGTAGCTATGCCTGAACAACACAATACACAAGCGAGATTTCTTCACGGCTCGATCATGAAACATGTGATTACAATGACGACCACCTCGGCATTGGGTCTGGTGACTCTGTTCATGGTTGACCTGGTGGATATGTATTTTCTGAGTTTGCTGGGAGAGATAGAGCTGGCTGCTGCAGTGGGTTATTCAGGCAGCATCCTGTTTTTCACAACGTCTATCTCTATTGGCATCGCGATCGCATGTGGGGCACTGGTCTCAAAATCAATTGGAGAAAATGATAAAGCAAAAGCCAGGCGCTACATCATCAATATCTATGTTACTGGCGCATTATTTGCAATCGTTCTTGCCGGCCTGATATGGCTCAAGGTAGCGCTGCTTTTAGAGCTTCTGGGTGCAACGGGTCGCACCCGGGAACTGGCGACTCAATATTTGCGCATCATCATACCCACAATGCCGATTATGGTGATCGCGATGTGCGCAGGTGCCGCCTTGCGAGCGGTTGGTGCTGCTGCTTTGTCAATGTACGCCACGGTCACCGCGGGCATCGTTAATGCAGCTCTGGACCCCATCTTCATATTTGGTTTTGGCATGGGGATCAAAGGTGCGGCCTGGGCCTCTGTCGCAGCCCGTGTTGCGATGATGGTGATAGGACTGTATGCCTCCGTAAATAAGCATGGCCTGTTGACGCGTTTCAGGCTGGCTCACTGCATTGAAGATCTGCCAAAGATTACGGCCATCGCTCTGCCTGCCATATTAACCAATATTTCCACCCCGATTGGCAATGCCTATGTTACTGCCAGCATGGCAGATTTTGGCGATAGTGCTGTAGCCGCAATGTCGGTTATTGGTCGTATCATCCCGGTCGCTTTTGGTGTTGTATTTGCCTTGTCAGGCGCAGTGGGTCCGATAGTCGGTCAGAACTTTGGTGCCAAAAAATACGATCGTGTCTCAAGGACCCTGTCTGATTCTGTATTGTTCACTCTTCTATACGTGGTAATTATTTCCATTGTGTTATTTGCTACGCGCCACCAGATTCCGACATTGTTCAGTTTGTCGGATCCTTCGTCTGCACTGGTTGTATTTTTCTGCACCTGGATTGTGTTCACGTTTTTCTTCAACGGCGTTCAGTTCGTCGGTAATGCTATATTCAATAACCTTGGGTTCGCCAAGTATTCAACAATGACAAACTTTGGCAAAGCCACCCTGGGTACAATCCCGTTCGTGTATGTTGGTGCCTATCTGGCGGATGCAAAAGGCGTGCTGGCAGGGCAGGCGATTGGCAGCGTGGTATTTGGTTTGATAACGTACTGGATATGCAGGAAACTGATTTCTGACTGTGCCCATAACGTGATTAAGCCGGGTCTGAAAAAGCCCGTCTACTTGCGCCGCTTCCCTTTATGGCCCTATTCAAGCAATCGGTAGCACCAAACCCACAGGCAATGACCTTGGTTTTAATGGTTGTCCTGAAGATATCTTACTTTAATCGTTCCAGCATTGATCTTAATGACTCCATATGGCCCGTCATCTCTTCTTCAATCCGGTTAATTTCCTCTTCGATGTCTTTAACCAGGACAATACGACTGCGTTTGCTTTTTAGAACCCGGTCCAGTTCGGCTATGGCTCTGGTTAGATAAGGGGAAATTTCCTGTATGATCTCAGTCTTCTGAGTGCCGCTGTCGACCACTACCATCTTTTCGGAGCGTGCGAACTTGAAACGCTTGCTAACGGGCAGTACAGAATTTTTTTTGCGTCTGTAAATTACCCGCAGGTGATCTACATTACCCACCTGGTGCAGCGTGTATCGGCTGATTTCGTTAGGATAGACTATCCCCATTTCTGTTAGTACTGGATACTTGGTCATGCTGACTCCCGCCGTTATTTTTCAGTTGATTGTGATTCGGCAGTGTTGGCCGAGTCGTTAGATTGTCTTAGGATTTGCAGCTCGCCCAGGGCGACTGAAAGCATAGGGAAATCCAGTTTTCCACTTCGCCTGAGCTCTTTCAGGACGTTTTTGAAACGCTGTTTGGCCTTTATGTTAACCGCGTTCCATGCGTCCATACGCTCTTTGGCGGCGCCCTTACTCCCAGAGAGCATATCGGCGGTCAATAAACGCTGGATTCGATGTAGCTGATTTCTCAAGCTGGACTTGGCAAGCAGGTGCCAATGGTTGTCAGCCCTTAAGTCTGCAATGTTATCTCTGAGCCAGTGCAAATCGAGTATATCTCCGATTGAAAAATAGATATTGCTGGCAACATTCATGTCAACTTTCTTTTCATTAGCGACTTCAACCAGATCCAGAGAGGATGACAAGGCAACAAAACTGGCGACTTGATCCGCAAGTGCAGTGTTGACACCTTTTTTGACGAGCATATCTTTGCGTTTTTTATGTAAGATTTTGTTTGGCTTGGCAAAACACCTGGGTATACAGGCTCTCAGATCTTCGATGCCTTCTGAAAAATAATCAATTGTTTGCTGAATATTGATAGGCATTCGCCGATTGCGCAACAGCCAGAGGGTTGATCTTTCCAGTAAACCGGCGGCATCACTGAGCATCTGCATTTGTATATTAGCATCAACTTTATTATCAAGCGCTTCAATTTGTTGCCAGACTTTGTCAATTGAAAATATTTCCCGGGAACAGATAAAGGCGCTGGAAATATCGGCATAACTGGCCCCGGTGGTTTCTGAGAGCTGAAAAGTAAACAGCGGCCCGGCCTGGTTGACCATTATATTGGTGATATAGGTTGCAACAATTTCCCGTCGTAATCGATGCCTGGCGATTTCACCGCGGTAATTCTCAACCAGACGCTCTGGGAAATATCGTTCTATCACATTACGTAAATAATCGTCATCAGGCGCACTGGATTCCAGCAGCCTGTCGTAAATATGAATTTTACTGTAGGCGAGTAATACGGAAATTTCCGGTGCGGTCAGTCCGCGATTTGACGCTGCAAATTCTTTCAGGACGCCATCAGTGGGTAAAAATTCGAGTTCCCGGTTCAGGTTGCCGGATTTTTCCAGCATCCTGATGAACCGGGCATGCTCTTTTACATTATGGACAGTTTTTGTTCGTTCGATACTGATTGCCTGGGTTTGATCATAATTATCGGTAAGCACCAGCTCGCCCACCGTATCAGTCATGTCCGCTAA
>JAHEKD010000457.1 GCA_024638545.1 Gammaproteobacteria bacterium | reverse complement strand
TATAAACCCGTTCTCATCGGAGGTGAACGCCTGCGCCTGAGGTTCACCTATATTTGTCATTGCCTCAGATCCCAGCAGGCAGTACACCCTGTGATCGGTCACAATTTCAAACTTAACCCTGGCACGAAACAGATAGACCTGCAGCCGTTTGATCACTATTTCAGATAGTGTTGCCGGCACAATGATATAGATACAGTCATCACTGACAAACAGACGCATTATTGCAATTAATCTACCCTTGGCGGAACAGTAGCCATTAAACTGCCAGCGATTGCTCTCAAGGGCGGCAATGTCGTTCGTAAACTGATCATTCAGAAAGCGGGTGGCATCACGATCTGAGATTTTTATTACGCTCAAATAGCTTAAGTGAAGTGCAATTTTGCTATAATTCAGGTCAATGTTCATAAGGTTAGATTGGGTGTTTATAAACACTGATTATAGTCACAAATCACCGCTTAGAGTTGATGTGAATTTTAAGACAGGCTATAGTGCAGGCTATGGAAAATAGTGGCAAAAATCAGAGTAACATAACTGAAGCTGATGAGTCTGGAAAGCAGCCTGAGACTTCAAATGATTCATCAAAACAGGATCAACCGGAAGAACACGGTCGATCTGCCCAAACGGAACCTGATCGACACGCGTCCTCCCGACGCGAACGGGGTGGTTTTGAAAATTCTGAAGAACCCACCCGTTACGGTGATTGGGAGATAGCGGGTCGTTGTATCGATTTTTAGCAACCAAAATTAAGCTAGGCAATACCAATAATTATGAGTAACAGACCAACATCGCCCCATCTTCAAGTGTATAAATTGCCTTTGCCTGCGCTGCTGTCCATCACGCATCGCGCAACGGGAGTTTTCCTGGCAATGGGCACAATTTTACTGAGTATCTGGATTATCTCGCTGGCCAGTAGTGCAGATGATTTCCAAAACGTCAGGGAATTCATAGCCTCATTTATCGGGCGGTTATTGCTGCTTGGCTGGACTTTTTCCCTTTTTTACCATCTCTTCAACGGTATCAGACATTTATACTGGGATATGGCGAAGGGTCTGGAATTGAAATCCGTTTATAACAGCGGTTACGTCACCGTTGCCGCCGCCGCCGTTTTTACACTGCTGGTCTGGATAATTGGATATGCTTCATAAGGTAAAGGGCTTGATTATTTATGAAATTTAGAACTCCTATAAGCAAGGCGAAAGGCCTTGGATCAGCTAAAGAGGGTGCTCACCATTGGTGGATGCAGCGTCTGACAGCAATTGCACTGGTGCCACTGACACTGTGGTTTACATTTGCAGTTGCATCCAGGGTGGGTGCAGATTTCGAACAGATGCACCAGTGGATTTCAAATCCCTGGGTAGCGGCATTTCTGCTTTTGTTTTTTATTGTTTCGTACTACCACGGCGCAATCGGCATTCAAGTTGTTCTTGAAGATTACGTCAGTGCAGAAGGCACCAGGATAATCATCATTATTGCTGTGAAATTTATACTGGCATTACTTGGCACGGCATCCGCCATTGCTATTCTCAGAATCGCTGCGACAGGATAACAACAATGACCCAAGCTTATAAATTAGTTGACCATAGTTATGATGTGGTTGTAGTCGGTGCTGGCGGTGCCGGGCTGCGAGCTACCTTTGGCATGGCTGCTTCAGGATTAAAGACCGCCTGTATAACAAAAGTTTTTCCAAC
Organism: Gammaproteobacteria bacterium; assembly: GCA_024638545.1. GTDB lineage: Bacteria > Pseudomonadota > Gammaproteobacteria > Arenicellales > JAHEKD01 > JAHEKD01. The sequence goes on along the minus strand of JAHEKD010000457.1, from coordinate 1,543 downwards.
GCGAAGTCACACAGTTGCTGCCCAGGGCGGCATCAGCGCAGCGCTTGGAAATATGGGAGAAGATGACTGGCGCTGGCACATGTATGATACAGTCAAGGGCTCCGACTGGCTGGGTGACCAGGATTCGATCGAGTACATGTGTAAACATGCGCCCGATGCCATCATCGAACTGGAGCACTACGGTGTGCCATTTTCCCGCACTGATGAAGGCAAGATTTATCAACGCGCTTTTGGCGGTATGACCACCAATTTCGGCGAAGGTCAGGCCATGCGCACCTGCGCAGCCGCTGACAGGACCGGGCATGCGATGCTGCACACGCTTTATCAGCAGTCGATTAAAAACCAGGCGGAATTCTTTATCGAGTATTTTGCCTTTGATCTGATTATGGATGATGGCGAATGCCGGGGAGTGATGGCCTGGAATCTTGAAGACGGAATTATTCATCGGTTTCGCTGTAAAAAGGTCGTATTGGCGACAGGCGGTTACGGGCGGGCCTATTTCTCCTGCACCTCTGCACATACCTGTACAGGCGACGGTGGCGGTATGTCACTGCGAGCCGGATTACCGCTTCAGGATATGGAGTTCGTACAGTTCCATCCAACCGGTGTCTATGGTGCGGGCGTACTGATCACTGAGGGTGCCCGCGGTGAGGGCGGCTATCTAACCAACTCCGAAGGCGAACGATTCATGGAACGCTACGCGCCAAACGCCAAAGACCTGGCTTCACGCGACGTGGTCAGTCGATCCATGACCATGGAAATCAGGGACGGTCGCGGTATCGGTGATGAAAAAGACCACATTAACCTGCATCTTGAGCATCTGGGTGCTGAGATACTCGAGCAGCGGTTGCCGGGAATAAGCGAATCAGCAAAAATCTTCGCAGGTGTTGACGTCACCCGTGCACCTATACCGGTTTTACCCACCGTGCATTACAACATGGGCGGCATCCCGACCAATTACCATGGCGAGGTGCTAACCCTTAATGCAAATGGCACAGAAGAAACAGTGCCCGGCCTGATGGCAATCGGAGAGGCGGCCTGTGTCTCCGTTCATGGTGCTAATCGTCTGGGATCCAATTCACTGCTTGATCTGGTTGTGTTCGGGCGTGCAGCAGCACTGCGAGCGGTTGAAACAGTCACTTCCGGTCCAAACCCCAAGCTGAAAGCAGGTGCTGGTGATGAAGCCCTGGCGATGCTTGATAGATATCGCCATGCCGATGGCGATATTCTAACGGCTGAAATCCGCCTTAACATGCAGAAAGTCATGCAGGCCAACTGTGCAGTCTTCAGGACCGGTGAGGTAATGGATGAAGGCAAAAAGAAGCTGGCTGAGGTATGGGACTCGTTATCAAGTGTCTGTGTCAAAGACCGCAGCATGGTCTGGAATACAGACCTGGTTGAGACAATAGAACTTGACAACCTGATGCGCCAGGCCATGGTCACCATCCATAGTGCAGCAAATCGAAAGGAGAGCAGGGGCGCTCATGCGCGTGAGGATTTCAGTGATAGAGACGATGAAAACTGGATGAAACATACGCTGGTG
>JAHEKD010000456.1 GCA_024638545.1 Gammaproteobacteria bacterium | reverse complement strand
CGATATTTAAAGCAGGGTGTGCAAATGCTGGCGGATATCAAAAAGGCGGGCGTCAGGCGGTTTAGCGGTGCATGCGAGTTAGAGATTATAGGCGAAGGAAGTGTTGAAAAAATTAGATTCATTCATAATGGCAGGCCACACACGATTGACTGCAGTACGGTATTTCTCCACCAGGGTGTCATACCAAACACCCAGATTACGAGAGCGTTGGGGCTTAAACATACCTGGGATGATCTGCAGCATTGTTTCAGGCCAGTAGTAAATAGGTGGCAGCAAGGCAGCATAGAGCAAGTTTATATCGCCGGCGATGGTGCTGGAATTGGCGGAGCAAAAGCAGCAGAAATGACAGGCCGCATCGCAGCACTGCATGCTTCATTTACAGCTGAAAAAATATCGGCCCAAGCGCGCGACGAGCAGGCAAGGCTTATTAGAAAAAACCTGCTGCGCGAGCTCGCCATACGTCCATTTCTTGATATCGCCTACAAGACACCAGATGAAATTTTAAATCCCCGCGATCAGACTATAATTTGCAGGTGTGAAGAAGTTACAGCCGGTGAAGTCAGGCGCTACACAAAATTGGGTTGTAAAGGTCCAAATCAGACCAAGGCGTTCGGCCGCTGCGGCATGGGACCCTGTCAGGGACGCTATTGTGGATCGACCGTCACCGAAATACTGGCCAGAGAAAATAATATGCACCCCAATGAAGTTGGTTATTACCGGATCAGGCCGCCATTGAAACCCATTACTGTCGGTGAATTAGCTTCACTCGAATACAGTTATAAATAAATAGTACAGCCAGGTTACGGGTCATGCACTCATCAATTACACACCGGCGTAACCCGGGTAGGATCTGAACTGCCAAAGCCGCATGCACCGGCCACTTCATCGGGCTAGTGTCACTGCAGCTAAATCTTTCTCAGCTGTAAGGGCATTTAATCCAAATGCGCTGGCCTGGGTGGTGCTGTGTGTAGCTGCTCTTGTCATTCACCTGATGATGCCGATCACGCCGTGGTTGGGTAAATTTCCCGGCGAATGGGTACTTCCGCTGGCTGACTGGATCAATATTGCCATGGAGTCATTCGTCCAGGCCGTAAAGCCCGTCAACCGGGCGATTAGTGCGATGCTGGAATGGCCAATGATCCTGTTGCGCGATGTCCTGACATGGCTGTCATGGCCGATAACTGTTGCTGGTGTTGTGCTGCTGTCCTGGCCTGCGGTTGGCAATAATATGCTTGTTGGCCATGCTCTATATCGCACTTTCAGTCTACTGGAATCCTTCAATGAATACCATGGCGCTGGTCGGCATTGCTGTACCCCTGACGCTTGTACTTGGACTGGCGATCGGTGTTGCAGCAGACAGCACAAACTCGGGCAGCCAAATTTGCGTTTTTGACAATCATCCAATATATTGGACAGCGATTCATTTTATTGGATAGAAAGCCAATTCTCAAAGATATGGAGGAGATCGTGATGATGTGGCGTTGTCTGAAAAAAACCATCATGCTGACTTCAGTTAGCCTGTTGATGGCATTTAACCTGAATAAAGTGCTCGCACATGAAGACGTGACTTTTACCACGTGGACTGGCCCATACATGCGCAGTCAAATGCTGGGATTTGTAAATCCATACCAGCAGTTAACGGGTAAACGGGTGAATGTTGAACACTACTCGGGTGGTCTGGATGAAATCAGGGACCAGGTTGAATCGGCAAACGTTACCTGGGATGTTGTTGATTTAACTCAGGCAGATTCGCTGCGTGGTTGTGAGGAAGGCCTGCTTGAAAAGTTTGATCACACTGTTTTACCCGATGGCTCCGATGGCACGCCTTACGATTCGGATTTTATCGAGGGTGCACTGAATCCTTGCGGTGTGGGCGTAATTGTCTGGGCTACAATTTTTGCCTACGATAACAAGGTGTTTACCGATAAAATACCATCAAAAATAGCGGACTTCTTTGATGTTAAAAATTTCCCGGGAAAGCGCGCGATCAGAAAAGATCCTGCCGTGATCATGGAATGGGCCCTTCTGGCCGATGGTGTTGCGGAAAATGAAATTTACAGCACGCTTGACACTGATGAAGGTTTGAAACGGGCATTTGAGAAGCTGGATAATATTAAGCCACATATCGTCTGGTGGAGAAATGGCCGTGAGCCGATTCGAATGTTAAACAACAGTGAAGTGGTCATGAGTTCCATTTGGGCAACAACGGGAGTTGAAGGCAGTAAAGAGGAGAATTCACATTTCTCGGTTGAATGGGATGGGCGAATTATTGAAATGGATCTGTTCGGAATAGTTAAAGGCACTACGCGAATTGATGAAGCTGTTGATTTCATCAAGTATGCCAGCGGTACGCAGGCTCTGGCAAATCAGGCCAGATATCTGGCAAATGGTCCAGCCCGAATGTCATCATTGAAACTCATTCCCAAAGACATAGCCGGTGGATTGCCAAACGGTCCCTTGCACCCGCAGCGAGTATCTGTCACATCAGATGCCGGCTGGTGGGCTGACAATCACGGCAGAATTTCTGAGAAATTTGCTGTATGGGCTGCAGAGGCAATGATGAAAGGTGCAGCGGGTACGGTGCGGTAAAACCGGAATTTCTGCGCAGCAATATGTAAAAATTTTTATTCGAGAGGTGGAAGATGAACAACGAGTCAGCAACAATTCCGGATAACCTGGTTGCCAAATCCGGGTTATTCTCCGGAATGAATACATTCATGGCAGTCGCATCAATGATTATGATACTGGGTTTTGTCGCTTTTACGATTGCTGATGTTGAATATGCAAATACTGTTTTTAGCAGCATGAAGGATTTTATCATCGGCACCCTGGGCTGGTTTTATGTCCTGGTTATGTCGGGTATATTAATTTTTGTAATCTGGCTGATGCTTAGCCGTTTTGGAAGAATGAAGCTGGGTAAACATGACGATACGCCGGATTTTTCCACATTTTCCTGGATTTGCATGCTTTTTAGTGCTGGACTGGGTTCTGGCTTGATTTACTGGGGAGTAGCAGAACCCATGTACCATATTCAGGATAATCCATTTTTAAGTATGGAGGGCGTACAGCCGAATACGGTTGAAGCTGCGGTAGTGGCGCTTCGTATTACGGTGTTTCACTGGGGACTGCACGGGTGGGCGCTGTATGTCCTGGTGGGATTATGTCTGGCCTATTTTTCCTACCGTCATGACTTACCATTAACGCTCAGAACAGCGCTCTATCCTGTATTAAAGG
>JAHEKD010000455.1 GCA_024638545.1 Gammaproteobacteria bacterium | reverse complement strand
CGAGGTTGCGGATCTGGCGATCGCGTGCGCGCCTCGGAGGGTGGTCGGGTCGGCTCGGGCGAGGGCCCCTGTAGCCTATTCGCCGGGTGGACCTTGAAGACGACGATCGACAGGTACGTTGCCTATCGCCTGGGACCTGGCTCCGTCTTCACAATGGCTGTCAACAGCTTCACCAGACCCTTTACCGCTACCTCGCTGGGTGCATTCTGGCGGTATTGGAATCCGGGCTTCGGGTTCTATCTCCTGTACTACTGCTACCAACCGCTGCGGAACTTCGTCCCCCACTCCGTCTCCGTGCTTCTCACGTTCGGCATCTGTGGCCTGGCGCACGACGCGCTGGGGGTCCTGGCAGTGCTGCTGGGCATCGCCGGTTCGATGCAGTTTGATACGCCCTCAGGGCCATCAATCGTGACAGCGGCATCGCTGCTGTTTTTGGTCATATTCCCGCTACTGAAACTGATGCCTCAGCGTCCGCACTGAACGGGAACAACGAGAGGTTGTTTCAGGCAATTTGATCGTTTTTATTTATCCATTTTTAAAGCGGTTTACCCACGCTTGCGGTTGTAAGCTTGTTTTTGATTGATGATATGGCAGCCCGCATAGTTAAAAATATATTGGATTGATGCAGCCAAATCAGCCTGCTGCAGTGTCGGCTGCCGATGTAAATCTTGGCAAGCGGTGACCATCTCTGCTGATATACAGTGTCATAACAATATTTCCTCCTGCCTGCTCGTCACGGGTATAAAATGATTCGGTGGCATTAAAGCCTGCTCTGGAATTAATCTGCTGCAAGAACAGCAGTTCTGCATCCGGGTCAGTGTGCTCGGTATCAATTTTACATAATGTGGCCCGACAGCTGATCTTGTTGAGTCGACTGTTTGTAAAAATATCATCTTGCAGCGCGCTTGCAAGCAGCTCTTCTGTCGTTTGCGCCCAGACTGAATCTCTGCCCTGGTTAGTGAAGTGATTTTCAAATGAAGACAGAAGTTCCGCTTCATGCTGCTTTATCTGCCATTCATCAAAAACTGCGGGGCCTTCATTTTCATTGCCCTGAAACCGGGCGGCCATCGGACCGGTATCAGCAGGTACATTCGCGTCTGCCATGTTTTGGTTTGCCGGGCGAACTTTACCTGCACCGCTTTCAATCTGACTGTTGCTTGGTGTTAAATGCGATGCGGACAGATTGGACGATTGCTGTCTCGATTCAGCATAACCTGATTTATAGGCTTTATCCATTTTCAGCGTGAATTTTGTCAGTGAACTCACTGAATCTGTTAACGAATCGATTTTTGCTGTCATTCGGTTTAGATCGCTTTGATAGCGTTGTGCAGGAATGCTGTCATCCTGGATTGTATTCAGTGCGACCATCACGATGATGCCAACCACAAGGCCCGCAATTGTAAAACAATAATTTTGTTTGATTTCCATGCTACTTCCCTCGTATTATTATTAATTAATATGATTGTTATTTCCCTGGTTTAGGGCAGGCGCGCTGCGCCTGCCCGCCACTTTTACCCATATAGCCTTATGTGTATGCGTCATCAATCCGCATTTTTATTTTTCATCCATTCGGTATGAAATCAGTTTGGATTTTGAGCTGCTGCTTTTAGAAGGCGCAATCGCACACCAGAAATAGTAGTGGCCACCGTTGTAGTCAGACATGGACGCAAATGACAGGGTTTTATAACCCGCACCGTTCACTGATTTATATTGTGAATATCCCGCTGTGCCATATATGCTCCTGGCATGCAAAGTGCAGGCGGAGGTGCCGGTTTTAGAATTGTAAAGACGCACGTATGCATCATTAATGCCACCATATAGCGTGTCTCTGACAATTGGGCACTCCACGGTTAATGAACCGGTGGTAGAGTTGTTGCGTACAGCGCCGCCACCATAGGAACCGGCACCAAGTGATTTCTGACAGGCAACGCCTGGAATGACCTTGCCATCCTCCGCAAAGCTTGTCGTCGACAGTAAAAGCATTGAACAAAATAAGATTATGAATTTATGTAATGATTTCATTTTAATCACCTCGTTGTTATAGTTTTGTATTAGATTTTATTTTTTGATGATAATAATTTTTATTACCAGTCTAAACTATTGCATACCGTAAAAATAAAAAACAGTGACCGATTTCACACTGCTGCCGTTCTGTGAAATAGTTAATAGATGTGAGAAATAAGGCGGCTTGATAGATTTTGATTTATCCGGGCGATTAGTTAGAATAGGTTGTTAGATTTATACATACTGGAGCAGGTATAAAAAGCAGGTGAGGATATCCATGTTTGCAACACTATTACGTTCTAATCAGCCTGGCCTGCTTTTTCGTTGATGTACCTTGGCATTGACATCGGTACATCGGCAGTTAAAACTCTACTGGTAAATGCCGAGCAGGAAATAGTTGCAGGTTCCGCCCGGAGTTTGGATGTATTGCGCCCTCAGCCGGGCTGGTCCGAGCAGCAGCCTGAAAGCTGGTGGGATGCTGTTAATGGCTGCATTGAAGCGTTAAAAACAGATCACCCTTCGCATTTAAGTGACGTGCGCGCCATTGGACTGTCCGGACAAATGCATGGCGCAACACTGCTGGATTCATCGGCCAGGGTCTTAAGGCCCTGCATATTATGGAATGACGGGCGTTCACAGAAACAGTGTGCCGAAATTGAAAAACGATGCCCGCAATCTCGAGAGATTTCAGGCAATGTCGCCATGCCCGGTTTTACTGCGCCCAAGCTGCTCTGGCTGAATCAACACGAACCGGATCTGTTTGAAAAAATTGATAAAGTCCTGCTGCCCAAGGATTATATCCGTCTGCGCCTGACCGGTGAATTTGCCAGCGATATGTCGGATTCAGCCGGTACGCTATGGCTGGATACTGCCGGGCGCAATTGGTCAACTGAACTTCTTGCGGCAACTAACCTGAGCACCGGGCAGATGCCGCAGCTTTATGAAGGCACGCAGCCCACAGGAGAGCTGCTTGCAACGCTGGCGCAAAAATGGGGAATCAGGCATCCGGTGGTGGTCGCCGGAGGTGCCGGCGATAATGCGGCCAGTGCTTGCGGGGTGGGCTCAATAAATCCAGGTGATGCTTTCATTTCACTGGGAACATCCGGCGTGATTTTTGTCTCCAATTCTGAGTTTTCACCCAATACAAACGGCGCACTGCACGCTTTTTGCCATGCGATCCCGAACACCTGGCATCAGATGGGTGTCATCCTGTCTGCCGCGTCGTGTTTT
>JAHEKD010000454.1 GCA_024638545.1 Gammaproteobacteria bacterium | reverse complement strand
TGATCCTTACAATGACTATGTTTTCCAGGGCAATTGTGCGTCTGCCAGCCTCGACAATGGTAAATGGCATTACCTCGTCAACGCTTGGTATGGCGGATTATCAAAAGGCGCTGCAGCAGCATCAGGCTTATGTCAGCGGGCTGGAGGCCTGCGGGCTTGATGTAACGGTACTTCCGCCGCTGGTTGATTTTCCGGATTCGGTATTTATCGAGGATGTTGCCTTACTCACCGACAAGTGTGCAATATTGACACGACCGGGTGCAGTGACTCGAATCGGTGAAGTAGAGTTTGTGAGAGCCAGCATTAAATCTTTTTATGAGGCTGTTGATGAGATAAAAGCACCGGGCAACGTTGAGGGCGGTGACGTCATGATGGTGGCCTCGCATTTTTATATTGGATTGTCCGCGAGAACAAATGCTGAAGGTGCACAACAGCTCATTGGTCTATTGAATCGCTACGGCATGACCGGAAGCATTGTTGAAATGAATGAATTCTTACATTTAAAGACGGGGCTTTCCTATCTGGAAAAAAATAATCTGCTGGTTAGCGGTGAGTTTGTTAGCCGCATGGAATTTTCAGAATATAATCAAATCGTTGTTGACGAAGATGAGGGCTACGCCGCCAACAGCCTCTGGATTAACGGCAAGGTGCTCACACCCGCCGGGCATCCGCAAACCAGTCGGAAGATAAAAGCGGCGGGTTATGACACCATAGAGCTTGATATGTCAGAATATCAAAAACTCGATGGGGGGTTGAGCTGCCTGTCGTTACGCTTTTAGTGCGGGGATCATCTTGTTTAATGAAATTTGAGTTCTGCGATGTCTGGAAACTTTTATGCTCAGGACTATTTCGCTGCGCGCAGTTATCCGGCCAGATGATTACACAGTCGATCAAATTGGATATCCGTCTGTTTCTGAATGACCAGAATGCCGGATTGACTCAGATCCGTGTGGAAGCAGCTGGAACCAGCTATACGCGGCGATACGGGTGCCTCTTATCCAGTAGACAAAAAACAGACGAATTCAGTTAAAAGTTATAATATTCATACTATCATTCGTGGTTTCGGAAGAGTTTCCGGGGAAATAATCCATATATTTAGCGACGAGGGAAAAGTGGATACCGTTACGGTTAAGCAAGATAAAATGCCTATTGATCAGATGAATGCTGTCCATGATCAGCTTCATGCTTTAGAGTCCTTTATGAATCGGCGAATACTGGGTCAGCACAACCTGGTTAACAAGATGCTGGTTGCTTTGCTGGCAGACGGTCATTTACTGGTTGAAGGTGCTCCGGGACTCGCTAAAACCAAGGCAGTGAAAACGCTTGCTGAAGCATTACAGGGAGATTTTCAGCGTATTCAGTTTACGCCTGACCTGTTGCCGGCTGATTTAACAGGCACTGATATATATCGTCCACAGGACGGCTCGTTTGAATTTCAACCCGGGCCGCTTTTCCATCATATAATTCTGGCTGATGAAATCAATCGAGCGCCTGCGAAAGTTCAGTCCGCATTGCTGGAGTCAATGGCAGAGCGCCAAATTACAGTTGGCGGGACTTCCTATACCCTGCCTGAGTTGTTTTTTGTCATGGCCACTCAAAATCCAATTGAGCAGGAAGGTACCTATCCCTTGCCGGAGGCCCAACTCGACAGGTTTGTGATGAAAGTGGATATCGATTATCCGGAGGTCTCCTCTGAACGTCTGATCATGCAGCAGGCCAGAGCAGAGGCAAAGAGCGATAAACAGGTGATGGCGCTGCCAGATGTCTTACCGCTGCCTCAGCAAATCATTCTTGATGCCCGCCTGCAAGTTCTTGATATACACATGGCGCAAAGTGTAGAAGAATACATCGTGCAGCTGGTACAGGCATCTCGAAACGCGCGAACCTACTCCTCCAAACTGGATCAATGGATTCTCTACGGCGCCAGCCCCCGGGCAACTTTGGCATTTGATCGTTGCGCCCGTGCGCTGGCATGGCTGGATAGACGTGAATATGTATCGCCTGAAGATGTGCAGCAGCTGGCTCATGAAATTCTTCGCCACAGAATATTACTCTCGTTTCAGGCTGAAGCGGATGGCGTGACGGTTGATCAGGTGATAGATGAATTATTGACACATGTACCAGTGGCGTAAATTTTCGACGGGAAATGGGCGAAGCGATTGAAAAAACCAGCGGCGTAACGGTTGATATAGCCGATCTTATTAATATTCGCAGTAACATTTCAGGTATGTCGATAATGCGTATTCGCCATAGAACAACGCGAAATTCTGGAACACGCCAAACGCGCATCCGTGGCCGTGGAATGGAGTACGAGGAGTCGCGTGCTTATGTGCCAGGCGATGATGTCAGGACAATGGACTGGCGGGTCATGGCGCGAACCGGTGAGGCGCATACGAAAGTATTTACCGAGGAGAAAGAGCGCACGGTAGTGCTGGTGGTTGATCTGTCATCTTCGATGTTTTTTGGAACTCGCTATGCCATAAAATCCTGGGCGGCAGCGCAAGTGACGGCGCATATCGGCTGGCTGGCTATCCAAGCCGGTGATCGTCTGGGTGCTTTGGTAGCCTCAGCCAGCGCGCATTATGAAATCAGACCCAAGAAAACCAGTTCAAACCTGATGCGGATCTTTTATCATCTTTCACAGGAATGCAATATTGAATTACCGGTTGTTAATGAGCCGAGCCGATTGAATTTCATTCTTGGCGAAGTTCGCAGGGTGACCAAGCCTGGCACGATCATCATATTAATGTCTGACCTGCTGGGTGTCGATGAGCAGACACCCGGATTGATGTCGGCTCTGGTTCGTCATAATGACCTGATGACATTTTGGATCCATGACCGGACTGAAATAGATCTATGGCCCAGGGGACGATACCAGATTCTCACAGACGAACAGCAGGTGGCCCTTGACCTGGGCGTCTCGAGTAGTCAATCATGGCTTGCCGAACAGCAGCGCAAACACAGACAAGCGATCGAGGGGTTAACCAGCAAGTTTAATATACGGCTGTGTCCGATATCCTGTAATCAGCGCATCACTCCTCAGCTCGTCCAATACCTCAGGAAGTCCTAGCATGTCTGTTGATGAACTTCTTGCTCAATTAAAAGATATCAGCGAACCATCTGCGCCTGGCTGGTGGCCTTTGGCACCCGGCTGGTGGTGTCTGCTTGCATTGTTTGTGCTGTTCGACCAAGTCAAACATTTCCTCATAGTCTTCCAGGGTGGTCCACGGGGTGAAG
>JAHEKD010000453.1 GCA_024638545.1 Gammaproteobacteria bacterium | reverse complement strand
GTTATTTCCGCGACAGTTCTTTTCTTCATGTACTTTGGAGCCCTTTTCTGTGAATTTCTAACCCCATATAATTTGCACACCCGCAACACTGATTTTATCTACGCACCACCGCAACAGGTTCACTTTTTCCACAATGGTGTATTTATTGGTCCTTTCGTCTATGGCCTCGATTACAAACTAAACATGGAGAACCTGAAGCGGGAATACACGCCGAATCCGGAAAAAATTCAAAAATTGCGTTTTTTCTGTAATGGAGACGAGTATCGATTCTGGGGGCTGTTTGAGACTAATGAGCACCTGGTTTGCCCGGCTGAGGGTGGACAATTTTTCCTGATGGGTACTGACAGGCTGGGCAGGGATATGTATTCACGGATTTTTCATGGTGCGCGAATCTCTTTAACGATTGGGCTTATCGGCATCGTTGTCAGTTTCACTCTGGGCATCATTATAGGGGGCATCGCCGGTTATTACGGGGGATTTATCGATACCATCATTCAGCGATTTATTGAAGTCCTGCGCTCATTTCCGGAACTCCCGTTATGGATGGCATTATCCGCTATTTTGCCCGTGACCTGGAGTCCGCTGCTGGTGTTTTTCGGAATAACAATAATTCTAGCCATGCTGGACTGGACGTCATTAGCCAGAGCGGTTCGCTCGAAATTATTGGCCTTGCGTGAAGAGGACTACTGTACTGCCGCACAGCTCATGGGCGCACAGCCAAGCAGAATCATTGGAAAACATTTGCTGCCCGGCTTTATGAGTCACCTGATTGCTTCAGCGTCTCTGTCTATACCGGGCATGATACTGGGTGAAACAGCCCTCAGCTTTCTAGGACTGGGCTTAAGGCCGCCTATCACCAGCTGGGGAGTGCTCTTGAATGAAGCCCAAAATATTAATGTTGTCGCACTCTACCCCTGGTTAATGATCCCCGTGATTCCAGTCATTATAGTCATATTGGGGTTTAATTTTCTGGGCGATGGGCTGCGTGATGCCGCTGACCCTTATAAACAATGAACTGTGAATTTCGAAAAAAAGGTAAGTGTTTACCGCGGCGATATTGAAGAAAGCATTCATTTTGGTGCGGCCGCAGTAGTCAACTCAAGTGGTGATCTCGTACACGCTGTCGGCAATCCTGAGCTTGTTGCTTTTCCACGTTCTGCCCTGAAGTTTATACAGGCAATCGCACTGCTCGAGACAGGTGCGGCGAGGGCCTATAACCTGGGCCCGCGCCACTTTTCACTCGCCTGCGCATCACATGCCGGCGAGTATATTCATATCAACATGGTCAATGAATGGTTACATCAACTGGGCCTCAACGAGGACAATCTAGCCTGCGGCGCCGACTATCCAATGGATAGGCAAGCCCTTTATGCGGTTTTGAAAAGGGGCAGTGATCCGCGACGCAGTTTCCATAATTGCTCGGGAAAACACGCTGCTTTTTTAACTGTTTGTAAACATCTCGACTATCCGGTTGAAAACTACCATCTGCTGAAGCACCCGGTGCAGCAGATGTTTGTCAAAAACCTGGGTATTGTTGCAGAACTGAATGCATATCAACTTGACTGGGAAGTGGACGGCTGTGGCTTTCCGGCACCAGCATTAAAACTTGTGCAAACAGCACACGCTATGGCCCGCTTTGCTGACCCGTCGGCGCTGCCGGAGTCAATGCTTACATCAGTTAAGTCCCTGCAGGCTGCGATAGCAAAATATCCTGAGTATATGTCTGGCACGACCGATCTGGCCAGGCGGGTTATCGACGCAACAAACGGCAAGGTATTGATCAAAATTGGCGCGGAAGGATTTTTTGTAGCCGCAGTTCCGCAAAGTAAACTTGGCATTGCATTGAAGATCGCAGATGGATCGGTCAGGGGTGCGCAGTTCTTTATAGTGGATTTACTCAATGAGCTGGATTTAATTGACCATGAAGCCAGTAAAACACTCAAGCAGCGGCTTAATCACGACGTTTTTAACAGCCGGGGTGAAAAAGTGGGCCGTATCGCAAAAGCACAGTAGCCCGGTACCGGGTGTCAGTTTTTAATCTCAGGTGTGGGGTTCAATGAATTATTGAAACCCTGGGGACCGTGCCTGTTGCCATACAGGTATCCAAGGACGCTCAAAGCAGAAACAATAGCGATTGCCAGAATACTGAAGTAAACGAATAACAGTTTGAAATATCCCACCCTGTAATTGAGTTGATCAGCCACACCAAGTATGAAAGGGACATACCATGATACGATTGACAGAACGCCGCTTGCACAGAATATCGATAGCTGCTTGTAACTCTGGCTGTCCATCAGTCGTTGACCGATGCAAAGTTTAAATCTTGGCAATAAGTAGCGGTGAATAAAAAATCCGTTGATTGACAGGATCACGACTACTGTAACTTTTGCCCATACCTTGGGATTGCAGATTTTTTCAGGCGAGTTGAATACATAGATGAGCAGAAATCCTGCACCGGATACCCAAAGCACACCCAGACCAATAACGACATAGACAGACAGCTGATGGATCGTGTTGTACTGGCTTTCAGTCAGGATCTGGTTGCGAAGCAGGTGCCTGAGTAACATCACATCCACGATCGTCGCCAAACCCAGGCCAAACGAAAATCCGGTTAAGTGCATGATTGTCAGGGGAAGAGGCGTCATTATCCATCCTTTGTTGGTACCGTGAGGCAATATAACACGCCAGCGGCTGTATAATTGTAAAATAATGTTACCGTGTATACTATATTTATATACGATTCAATAGGTTACAGGAATCAACCGCATGTTATTGCCCACTTTAACTGCTGATTATATAACCATTATTGCTTTAAAAAAAAAGAGCAACCGATATTTCGAGTTTATTTATAAACTTAGCGGATGCGGGTATCTGGAATGAATCGCGGAGATTGCAGTCAGGATTTCTTCTGATAGATACACATCTAAAGAATCGAGCGCTGCACGGATCTGATCGAGATTTGTTGCGCCGATGATATTGCTTGTTGTAAATACCTGTTGATTCACAAATGCGTGCGCCATAACTGCTGGATCCAGCTCAAATTTTCGCGCAACGGTAATATACTGGTCTACTACCCCCATCACTTCGGCTGAAATATATTTTGTGAAATATTCACCAAACAGCTGCATTCTCGAACCTTCAGGTCTCGCACCATTTTCATACTTCCCCGAAAGAACGCCCATCGCCAATGGAGAATAAGCAAGCAGACCCACATTCTCAAGGCAGGAAACCTCGGCCATTGCAAATTCAT
>JAHEKD010000452.1 GCA_024638545.1 Gammaproteobacteria bacterium | reverse complement strand
GCGACTGCTATTGAAGGCAAATCCGCAGCGGTAATTGGTCAGGATATTTCCACCGGCGACTGGGAACTGTTGAATAAATTTGCCTTCAAAACCTACGTTCCGGCAACCGAGGCCTCGCGCCAGGGTGCAGGACCCGTTGAGTAAAAATGACGATTAAGGAAGAACTATTATGAGTGAGCAACAATTATCGCTGGATGACGTATATCGACTTGCCTATGAATGCATGAAAGCAAACGGTTGCAATCATGAAAATGCGACAGCACTTGCCGAAACCATGACCGCGGCTGAACGCGACCTTTGCCATGCGCACGGTCTGTTTCGCCTGCCCGGCTATGCCGCTTCACTTAAAAGCGGTAAAGTAAAAGGTGACGCCAAACCCACAATAAAGAAAATTGCGCCAGCTGTTTTACAGCTGGATGCCCACAATGGCTATGCACCCCTGGCACTCAAACAGGCCAAACAGCCATTGGCTGACTGCACGAAAGAAAACGGTATTGCTGCAATGGCACTAATCCGGGTCCATCACTTCGCAGCGCTGTGGATGGAAATTGAAGCGCTGGCCAACCTGGGGCTGGCCGCATTTGCATTCACGGCCTACAAGCCGGCTGTTGCTCCACCTGGAGGAAGTAAACCCTTCTTTGGCACCAATCCGATGGCCTTTGGCTGGCCACGATCCGGTAAACCGCCGATGGTCTTTGATCAGGCTTCTGCCGCCATGGCCAGGGGTGAAGTGATGATTGCTGCACGCGATGGCAGAACCTTGCCCGAGGGTGTTGGCATCGATAAAAACGGCCAGCCAACCACCGATCCAGATGAAGTCCTGAAAGGTGCGATGTTAACCTTTGGCGGGTATAAAGGGGCTTCAATTGCGTTGATGATTGAACTGCTTGTCGGACCACTGATTGGTGAGCATGCCAGTTTCGAAGCAGCTCTTAATGATAATAATGACGGCGGTCCGCCTCAGGGCGGTGAGTTGCTGATCGCGATCGACCCGACCAAATTTGGTCATCCGGACGACCCTTATCAACATGCAGAGCGCCTGTTTGACGAATTGTTATCCCAGCCCGGCACGAGGCTTCCGGCTGCGCGCCGCTACGCGAATCGTGAAAAAACTGAAAAGCAGGGCGTAACTGTTCCACAAAGTTTACTGGAGAAAATAAAATCTTTAAGATGATCAGATACCTGCATACTCAATTGGATCATTTAGCTGTCGGGAATTGGTAAAATTGAAACGATTTTGATAACTCGACAATGGTCAGCGCAGGACGTGACAGCCAGTCAGAGGTTCTATGACCGCAACCGGTGTCAATGTTGATAAAGTTGCTGAATCTGTATACCTCATTCATTGGGGTATGCCCGCAGAATATCAGATCAATCCCGTCAACTGTTTTGTTTGTAAATGCCTGGTAATCACGTTCCCACAGGGCCCACCGTTGAAGGACCTGGTCATGTCCGATTTTTTGACAAAATTCAGACCATGAATAATAAGGATAGGACAGAGCGTGAACCAGGCCAAACTGTTTATCAGCTGTTTGAACCGTGATTAATGCATAAAGCATTGAATGAACGGTCCCTGCGATATTGTCTCTGGCTGCCTGTGTTGTTGTTTCCCACCACCCGCCACCATTTGGGTACCAAAGTGAATGAGCGTACTTTATATCATCATGACAGTTATACAACATCCATTCATGATTGCCTGCAATCGAATAAAACCACTTATAGTACAGAAACTCCGCAATGCGAGCACTTTGCGGACCACGATCGATCAGATCACCAACACAGAACAAGCGGTCTGCCTCATAGTCAAACTGAATTTTTTTCAGGGCATTTTCAAGAACTTCGAATTCACCGTGTATGTCACCGGCAATAAAATCCCTGCCTTTTTCATTTTCTTCAAAGTGAATAACATTCCAGGGATAGCTCGATTTCATCAGTAACTATCTTTTGCGGCGTCTCACTAAAACAATCAAATTCCCGATTGCTTTTTAGACCAGTAATCGACTGCTCTGCATAATCGTCTTAATGATAGAGAATCGGAATGTAGTTCATTCCACTGTGCATGTTCCAGTAATAAGCTGGAAATGTATATTTGCGCTAAGGAGAAGGCAAGTTTGTGTGCATTCGACTGTAACTTTTCAATGTCACTAGCGGCCAAAATCAAATAATCTTTTACCCGCTCAGTTTCTGCCTCCACTGTCCCGGACTGCCTTACCAGAAAACCTGCCTCAAGTAGTTTCAAACGCAGCTTTATATCAGCGATAAATATCTCAGTAACTGCCTGGTTCTCCAGTACCCGCAATACATCGAGACTCAGAACATTGGTTGTCCCTTCCCAGATGGGTAACACCTGCGCGTCACGCAATAAGCGCGGCAAATCAGTATCCTCTATGTAGCCGGCACCGCCAAAACTTTCCAGAACCTCACTTATCACCTGCACCACCTGTTTTCCTGTAAACAGTTTGGCGATGGGCGTTAACAATCTTAAAAGCTTTTGCTCAGCCAATGATGCCTGATTTGTCTCTTCTTTGCCCAGCAGCAGACTGACATGAAAAACCAGGTGAAACCCGCCCTCGAACTCGTTTGCAAGATCTGCCAGCGTGCGCGCATGCAGGGGTTTATGGATGAGTTTTTTACCGAATGCATGCCGCCTGTTCGCATAATCAAATGCCAGCGCCAGTCCTCTGCGCATGGTGGCCACGGCGCAAACGGCATTGTAAAGACGAGTGACATTAAGCATGCTCGCCACCGTTTTAACACCTTCTCCCGGGTTACCGAACAGTGACGCACGGGTATTTTCCATACTGAGTTCCGCTGTCGGCATCGCCCGGGTGCCCAGTTTGTTTTTAAGTCGATGAATTTTGATCCCGTTTAACCGGCCGTGCTGATCACGAGTGTGTAAAAAAAACAGGCTAAGTTCATCGGTGCCTTCAATTTTGGCCAATGCTAATGCCATATTCGATGTAGTCGCCGAGGTAAACCACTTGCTGCCCTGCAAATAATACCGGCCGTTTTTAAGATAAGCCCTGGTTAATGTCTGGCTCACGTCCGATCTGCCAATTCGTTCTGTCATCCATTGACCGGAGGTCCAGAAATTTCCCGGGCTTCGTGACGTCAATTTTTTAAAAGCCGCTCTGGTTACGCTACTGTCTGCAAACAGTTCCAGGACTTTTGCCGCACCATCAGTCATGGCGAGTGGACAGCTAACCATTGCCGAGGAGGGATGAAATAAATACAAACGAACTAATTGGTGAAACCG
>JAHEKD010000451.1 GCA_024638545.1 Gammaproteobacteria bacterium | reverse complement strand
TCCTCGACGCACTGCCGCAAGTGGCAGGGTGGCTGCATGCGCTGATCCTCGCCGGGTTCGTGCTTGGGTTCTTGTGGTTGCTGTGGGATGGAATTCGAGCGGTCCGGCTGCCGGCACGCGATTCCGCCGTTCGCCGTTTGGAACAGTGCCTGTAATCGATTCTGTGCCATCTTCCAGGCTTATAGACCGGTCAATATTTTGCAAACGGATACGCCATTGTTTAAATATATATTCATAGCCTCGCTGCGACCAGTTATTGATTTGCCTGATAAACTCCCTGGCGAAAGATTCCAGCAGGAGCTTGTTGTTTAAATCTGTCGACCCTTCCACCTCACGGATGCTGATTGCATTGATCTCCGGATCTTCAGGCGCGTTCAGCACATTAACACTCAGCGTGATCGACAACCAGCAGCTGCCGTATGAGTTGCCTATGTCCAGCCATATCGATGCAATCTTATGATCAGCAATACATATATCATTGGGCCACAGATAGCCTAATGCTGTCATTGGTGAAACATGCGAGGCAATAGAGTTACCAAGGCTGACGATTGCTACAATTAACATCTGGTAAAATTTACACGGTTCAAAATCAGGCCTTAATATTATCGAACAATGTAAATCACCTGTATTACAAACCCAGATTTTGTTTTGCCTTGCGTTCGCACGCCGTTGATCAATACTCCAGATTATAGATCCCTCATCGGCACCCTTATTTGCTAATTCTGCTGCCTTGGCTCTAAGCGAATCAACCTGCTTAATAAATATATAATCGTAGGCAGCCGGTAACTGTATCTCAATATTATGGTCATCAGCGATCAGAGACGACATCAACTACTCACCTTGATCTGTTAACATCAGTTGTTATTTTCTGTGAATGTATTCAGCATCAGAGCAAGATCGTTGAATCCATTCTTCTGCGCGTAGTTTTCGGGTGTGCGACCACCGAGGTCAACGGCCTGAACGGCTGCCCCTTTATCGATGAGCATGCGGCTGATCAAACGGTTACCCTGTATAGCTGCATGATGGAGTGCAGTGGCGCCCTGATCATCACGGGCATTGATACGCACCCCTGGAACCGTGAGCAATAATTTGACAACTTGCTCATTATTTTCAAAACTTGCACGGTGCAAGGGTGTCCAGTTATAAACATCCACCGTGTTAACATCGGCACCATACTCCAGTAACATCCTGACTACTTCACTATGGCCTTTTGCAGATGCAATCATGAGTGCACTCCAGCCATTGGAACCTCTGGCATTAACATCAACACCGGTTTCCAACAATAACTGAACGGTTTTTTCATCGCCCTTAATGCATGCAAACATAACCGCGCTGCCTCCATTGTTATTGGTCTTGTCTGGCAGCGCACCTCTATCGAGCAGCTGTTTAACCAATTCACTCTTCCCTGCCTTGGCGGCAACCATCAGTGCTGTTTTTCCTGATGGATCAGAGAGGTCAATGTTTTTCTGTGATTTTGCTAAATATTCTAAAAGTTCAGTGTCGTCATTTTTGACGGCATGAACAAAAATATGATCGTTTGCATGAACGATCTGACACAAACCCAGGACCAGCAAGGCGATGACCAGACATGTATCTTTTATTAAACTATTATATCTACACACCTTAAGTGGCTCTAACATCGTAATGATCTACTATCTCGCCTAATGCAGCCATCGCATCATATTTCCCCGTGAGCCTGATGAGCGCATCCCGGCTAATCACCTCCTCCAGAATTTGTGAATAACCCAGTCTTTCCCGATCAGATAAAACCAGCTGTTGCGAATGAATAACATTGTATCGATCATCTGAAAAGTAAAATTTCAAGTATTTCTGCCTGCTCAGTGATTCAAGCGTATCAAACTGGACATCGCCCAGCCCGGGTACGATGAGTACTTCACCTGCGAGCGGATCTTCAGGCTGAGTAAGTATCTCAAATCGGAGCATCACAACACTGGCTGAGGCGTGTTCGATTAATTCCGCTTCAAGGTTTATTCCTAATGGTGACCTGGTAGTGCTCAGGATCAGCCTGTCAAACTCGCATTCATCACCGCTTAACTCAAAGAACACCGTTGACTCCCAACTGCCGTCGCTGTACTCAACGGGTACGCAGGTGGTCATCGCACCGCTTTGCTGCATACTTCTGATGATTGTATCCGGGAATTTATGCATTCAGGCTAATCTGCATTTTTATGAGTAGTGAAAATACTAATCTAAACGTTTCAAATCTATAATTCGTATTATCGCTGATAGTGTTGTGGTTTGGATCAAAACTCAGATCGGTATCAAATTTGCCAAAGATTCTGTAAAACAGAATGATGGCGTTTGTTGATGGATTAATAGATATGAAATATGAAGTAGCTAATCAAGTTGTTGATGCACTCGCTGTGGTCGACGGCATTTCAGCTTCATCTGCATGTACGGCCTCATCTTTAACCTCTTCATACCAGAGATCGTGATGCTGTTTTGCCCATTCAACGCTAACCTTACCTGTTGTCATGCCCTCAAGTGCGCCTTCAGTCCCAAGTGTTCCTATATAGGCATGTCCAAAAAAGGCAACAATCCAGACAATCGCGGCAATAGAGTGGATTGAATGCATTAGCTGCATGTTCGACCGGGTATTTTCAAACAGTCCCAATTGAATCAGCCAGCCTATTAAGACAAGCCCGCTCCCGCAAACAGCCAACAGGCCGACTAACATGACAAGCCAATACCAGATTTTTTCGCCGGCGTTAGCCTTGCCAGCACTGGGGTGGGCGTTGCCGATAATACCACCCCCGGACGCCAGCCATTTGATGTCTGTAGCGTTGGGAATATTATGCTTGATCCAGAAAATCAACATGGCGAATACACCAAGGGAAAAGAAGGGTCCCACTATGTTATGCACACTTATCGAAAGCGAGGCCCAGCCGGCAAATCCTTCAGCACCCAGAATCGGAATCAGTACCGCGCGACCAAACAGCATGCTCAGACCCGTAATCGTCAGAACAATAAATAGAATTGCGGTATACCAGTGCAGGGTACGCTCCAGTATCGTCCATCGTGGTACCATCATGCCGGACTTTTCTGCTTCAACTCGAATTTTGCCCTTAATGATATAGAACAATGCGACAAATGCGAGCGAACCCAGTATGATCCAGCCACCATAAGCCGAAACCAGATTATTTCTGACCTGACGCCAGTTCTGTCCACCGTTGTCAATAAATACGCCCGCTTCCGGACCGCTCACGGCTGAATAACCTGCCTGGCCCTCCCGCACGGCTCGCCAGA
>JAHEKD010000450.1 GCA_024638545.1 Gammaproteobacteria bacterium | reverse complement strand
CGGAACACATCGGAGTATCACAGAAAATCAGTGACCCGGAAGAACGCGAGCGCTTACGAGGGCTGCTTAAAGAGATTGTTAATGGACTGGAGGCCCCGGGCGGCTATATCGTGCGCACGGTTGCAGAATCAATAAGCCGCGATGAACTTGTTGAAGACATCCAGTTTTTGACCAATCTCTGGAAACGAATACAGTCGCAAATAAAGGAACCCGAATTTGCTGGCCTGGCGCATGAAGATATTCCTCTGATATTAAGAACAATGCGCGACCTTGTTCACGATAATATTGAACGCATCCGAATTGATTCGGCCCAGGCTTATTACAAGGCCTGCAAATTTATTGACGAAATTATCCCGGGAATTAAACCACAACTTGAGCACTACAGGGGATCAAGGCCTATATTTGACCTGTTCTCTATTGAAGATGAAATTAACAAGGCGCTGGAGAAAAAGGTGTTGTTGAAATCCGGCGGCCATTTAGTCATTGATGAAACCGAAGCAATGACGACTGTTGATGTAAATACAGGCGGTTTCGTGGGTCGGCGTAATCTTGACGAGACTCTTTTCAAGACAAATCTTGAAGCGACCCATGCCCTCGCCAGGCAATTAAGACTCAGAAATATTGGCGGTATTATCATTATCGACTTCATAGACATGAAAAACGCCGAGCATAAGCGTCAAGTTATGCGCACGCTTGAGAAAAGTCTTGCCCAGGACAGGGTAAAAACATTCATCACTGAAATGTCCTCACTCGGGCTGGTTCAGGTGACCCGCAAACGCACACGTGAAAGCCTTGGACGGATGCTGTGTGAACCCTGCCCTGTATGCAATGGAATGGGGATTGTTAATTCTGTAGAAACCATTTGCTATACGATCTTCCGTGAGATTGTTCGCGAAACACAATTATTTGAAGCTAATAAATATCTCATCATTGCTTCCCAGGTTATCGCCGACCGTCTTCTGGATGAAAGTGCAAAGAGCCTGCAGGAACTTGAGCAATTCATCGGTAAACCAATTAATGTACAGGTCGATCCTTTGTACCATCAACAAGATTATGATTTAATTTTAATGTAGTGTACATGTAGATATTTTAAAAATGCAAAAAGTCGCCCTTATACAGATGAATTCAAATTCAATAGTGGCGGACAACCTTGCGCTTGCCGAGAAACTTTTGGTTCAGGCCAGCCAGAACCATGCGCAGCTTGCCGTCCTGCCCGAAAATTTCAGTCAAATGCCGCTGACAGAAAAGCAGCGTCTGCAAGCTGCCGAAGCAGCAGGCAGCGGGCCAATTCAGGAATTTTTAAGTACGATTTCTAACAAGCTGGATTTCTGGATTATTGCAGGCACAATATCGATCAAAGCAGGCAGTAATAACAGGGTCTTCAGCAGTTGCCTTACATACGATAATAACGGCACATGCCAGGCGCGCTACGATAAACAACATTTATTTGATGTCGATCTGGCCGGCGGTGAATCCTATCGGGAATCCAGCTTTATTGAACACGGTAAAAATTTACAATATATAGACACGCCTGTCGGCCGGGTTGGCCTGAGTATTTGCTATGATCTGCGCTTCCCGGAATATTACCGACTATTAAGCAGGCAAAATGTACAGTTACTGACAGTGCCTGCGGCATTTACATTCACCACGGGTGTTGCTCACTGGGAAACATTACTGCGGGCGCGTGCAATCGAAAACCAGTGCTATGTTATCGCACCGGCTCAAACCGGCACACACGACAACGGACGTACAACCTATGGGCACAGTTTAGCATTTGATCCCTGGGGCAAACGCATAGCCATGATAGAGCATGGAAATGGTGTTGCCTATGCCGATATAGACTTGAATTACCTTAATGATGTCAGATCACAAATACCCTGTCTAAAGCACAGGAGAATGTAGCCGGACGAGTTGCGCCCTGATATCGATAATATCCATTAAAAATTATAACTGGAAATTATTCCGTGCCGATAGCGACAAACTATTGATTAAGTTATAATTTCGCGCCCTGAGCTATCAGTAACCGTAATTAACCAATCGTGGGAGACCAGCATGCCAATTTATGCATACCAGTGCCAGGGATGTGGACACAAACTTGAAAAAATTCAGCGCATATCAGAGGCACCGTTGACGGATTGTCCGCAGTGTCATCAAGCCAGTCTTAAAAAACAGATTACGGCAGCGGCGTTTAAACTTACCGGCACAGGCTGGTACGAAACTGATTTTAAAAACAAGTCGGCTGATAAAAGCAAATCTGCCGACAAATCCGATTCTGGCACTAAATCGGCTGATACAGCACCTGATGAAAAAAAACCGGATAAAAAAGAGACTCAAAAAGAAACTAAACCCAAGTCTACTAAAGACGCGGCCTAAAACTCTTCGCCAAGGATTAACGCATGCGAACACATTATTGTGGTGAACTAAACAAAGCTCATCTCGATCAAACAGTCACGTTAACTGGCTGGGTAAATACTAACCGCGACCATGGCGGCGTTATTTTTATTGACTTACGAGACAAGAGCGGAATTGCTCAAATCGTTGCTGACCCTGATGAAGATCAGGCATTTCAAAATGCAGACACGTCAAGGAATGAGTACGTACTCAAGGTGACTGGTCGAGTTCGTCACCGCCCTGAGGGAACAATCAACCCCGATTTACCCTCAGGTGAAGTTGAAGTTTATGCGACACATATTGAAACACTTAACGTTTCTGATCCCATCCCATTTCAATTCGATGAGGATGATATTGGGGAAGCCATTCGGCTTAAATATCGATACATCGATTTAAGAAGCGACAAAATGCAGCACAACATACGTCTGCGCCACAAGTTAACCAGCGCTATTCGCAGTTTTCTGAATCAAAATGATTTTGTCGATATTGAAACACCCGTTCTGACCAAGTCGACGCCAGAGGGTGCGCGTGACTATCTGGTGCCCAGCCGCACACATCCCGGACAATTTTTTGCGCTTCCGCAATCGCCTCAATTGTTCAAGCAACTGCTGATGGTATCAGGATTTGAACGCTATTATCAAATAGCCCGCTGTTTTCGTGACGAGGATTTAAGAGCAGACAGGCAACCAGAATTTACCCAGCTCGATATCGAGATGTCATTTATTGATGAAAATGACATTATGTCAATCGCAGAGGAATTATTTGCGGCATTATTCAGGGACGTGCTTGATACTGAGATCAGCGTGCCGCTTCTGCGAATGACCTATGCTGAAGCAATAAAGCGATTCGGCAGCGACAGGCCGGACTTGCGCATACCGCTGGA
>JAHEKD010000449.1 GCA_024638545.1 Gammaproteobacteria bacterium | reverse complement strand
TCAAAATTTTTGATAAAAAACGTATCGAACAGGAAGTCGGCATTGATGAGTTTACTCGCCGCTGCCGGGAATCGGTCATGCGCTACATCGGCGACTGGGAAAAAATGACCGAAAGGATGGGATACTGGGTCAACCTCGAACAAGCCTACTACACCCTCGATAATGCGTATATTGAGTCAGTCTGGTCACTATTGAAGACGATTTGGGATAAAGGACTGATATATCAAGGCTATAAGGTCGTACCTTATGATCCTCGAATCGGCGCTACACTATCGTCGCATGAGCTTGCACAGGGTTATAAAGAAATCGTAGATCCTGCCATCACCGTCAGGTTCAGGCTCAACGAGGATCCTGAAACGTCCTTTCTTGCCTGGACAACCACGCCATGGACCATTCCATCGCACCAGTTTCTGGTCGTTAATGCTGACATTGACTATGTTTATGCCCGACTTGAAAACGAAACTGTCATTCTGGCTGCTGATTTAGTCGATAAAGTGCTGTCGCAACACAGTTACGAGATTATTAAATCCGTTAAAGGCAGTGAATTAATCGGGAAAACCTATCAACGCCCGCTGGCTTATCTTGCCGATGAAAACCCTGCAGTCACTTTCAGGGTCTATGAGGCTGATTTTGTCACCACGGAGGATGGCACCGGTATCGTGCACTGCGCACCAGCTTATGGTGCTGAGGAAATGCCGATTGCAATAGAAAATAATATTCCAATTGTCCATGGCGTTGGGCTCGACGGTTATTTTAAGGCAGAAGTTTTACCCGTCGCCGGAAAATTCTTCAAAGATGCAGATCCGATCCTGATTGAGGTCCTTAAAGAGAAAAATGCATTATTCCATCATGAGCCATTCAGCCATAATTATCCCCACGGATGGCGAACCGGCGATCCGATAATCTACTATGCTAAAAACGCATGGTATATACGCACCACTAAAATAAAAGATCGCATGGTTGAACTTAACAATACCATTAACTGGGTGCCAGACACGATCAAACAAGGCCGATTTGGCAACTGGCTGGAAAACAATATTGACTGGGCACTGTCGAGAGAGCGGTTCTGGGGTACGCCATTACCTGTATGGACAGATGGCGAGGGCGATATGATATGCATAGGATCACTCCGGCAACTCGAGGAGCTGTGTGGACACAGTGTAAGTGATATTGATCTGCACCGGCCTCAAATAGACAATATCACCTTTGAAAAAGACGGTAAAACCTACAAGCGGGTACCCGAAGTCATAGATTGCTGGTTTGATTCCGGCGCGATGTCTTATGCGCAGTGGCACTATCCATTTGAAAATCAACAAGAGTTTAAGAAACATTTCCCGGCGGATTATATCTGTGAAGCTATCGACCAGACACGTGGCTGGTTCTATACACTGCATGCCATAGCAACCCTGGTTTCAGATACTGTGGCGTACAGGAATGTTATCTGTCTAAGTCATATCGTTGATCAGCATGGTAAAAAAATGTCAAAGTCACTGGGCAATATTATCAATCCCTATGATGTTTTTGATAGTGTCGGTGCTGATCCCCTGAGGTGGTATTTTCTGGCAAGAATTGCGCCGGAGGGGCAAAAGAGAATCTCAGTTGATATTGTTGCTGATGTTGCCAGCAACTTTATTAACACGCTGTGGAATACCTACGCTTTTTTCGTCATGTATGCAAATCTCGACCATCTCGATCTTGACCAATGCGTTGCCATAGAACAAAGACCAGAAATAGACAGATGGGCACTGGCTTTGCTACATAAAACGGTAACTCACGCAACGAAAGCGATGGATAACTATGACACCAAAACAGCAGGCGAATTGATTGAAAATTTTGTTAACCAGTTAAGCAACTGGTATATCAGGCGTAACCGCAGGCGATTCTGGAAAGCCAAAGCCAGTGATGATAAGCAGTCGGCGTATCTCACGCTTTATGAGTCTCTGGATACTGTAATGCGGTTAATTGCGCCGTTTATGCCCTTTCTCGCAGAAAATATGTACCAGAATTTAAGCCGTAGTGTCAGCAAAGATGCTGCAGACAGCATTCATCTGACACCTTGGCCAGAAGCGCCTGATGAGTGGCAGAATGACCAGCTTGTCGGTGAATTTGATGTGGTTCAACGTATTATCTACCTCGGACGTGCAGCCCGGGAGCAAAGCAAGGTCAAGGTGCGCCAGCCTTTGGCCCGTTTACTTGTACGGTTACCTGACGTGGCATCAACGCGGGCAGCAAGGGCTCATGAAATGCAGTTGCTCGAGGAATTAAACGTTAAATCATTGGAGTTTATCGCGCCTGATGCCTCATTGGTTAGTTACCGGATTAAACCAAATCTTCCCAAGATTGGTAAAATTTACGGGAAGCTGGTGCCCCAGATCAAACAGGCGCTGGCCCAGGCTGACGGACGGAAAATTGCAGAAATTGCGGCACAGAACAAGTCTTTTGAACTATCTGTCGCAAATCAGGTTATACAGTTCCAGGCTGACGATGTTTTAATTGAAACGGAATCTGCGGCCGGATATTCCTGCGCTGAATCTGACGGGTATTTAGTTGGTTTAGACACTACTTTAAATGACGCGCTGATTAGAGAAGGCATTGCGCGAGAGTTAGTCCGAACTATTCAGGACGCCAGGAAACAGTCGGGACTTGACATATCTGACCGGATTGACCTCGCCGTCGATGGCAGCCAAATCGTACTTGAGGCGCTAAATGAACACAAATCTTATATTACCGAAGAAACGCTAACTGAAAATTGGATGAATATTGATGAGTTACCAAAAGCTTACAAGGTTGAAAAAACACTTGACGAACACAACTGGCTAATTAAACTTATCAAGTCACATAACTGACTAAAAATGAAAATTGTATAATCAAACTATGAAATCCTCAACACAATTCAAACTGGACGAGTTTCTTCCGTTCAAACTCAACACAACTGCAGAAATTATCACTCGTGATTTTGCTGAAATGTGTACAGCTAAACTTAACCTCAGTCGCTCACAGTGGCGCATAATGGCTTTACTTGACCAACACCAGTTACTAACCGCAAAACAAATTTGCGAGCTAACCAACATGGAAAAAGTAATGGTAAGTCGTGCTGTCAAGGAACTTGAAGAGAGAAAACTCATAAAACGCAAGGTAAATAAAAGTGACAAGCGGTCATTATTTCTTGAATTAACCGCCAAGGGCAGAAGAAACATTCAGAAACTTATGCCCGCAGTTTATGACTGGCAAAAAGATTTAAAGAAAAAACTTGGCGCAAGAAATTACAATCAACTT
>JAHEKD010000448.1:1931-3282 GCA_024638545.1 Gammaproteobacteria bacterium | reverse complement strand
CGGAGACAAGGATGTATTCACGGTCGCAAAAGCACTGGGAGTTGAGTTATGAGCCTGCGATTAGAAAAGAAGTTCAGTCAGCTTAATTCAGAACGTCGAGGGGGGCTGGTCACCTTTATCACGGCCGGTGATCCAAACCCGGAAACATCAAAGTTGATTCTGGGTTCGCTGGCTAATTGTGGTGCTGATATCATCGAACTGGGCATGCCATTCTCCGATCCGGTAGCAGACGGGCCAGCCATACAGCTTTCAAGCCTGCGCGCTATTAATGCCGGAATCACGCTGCCAGGGATCATTGAAATGGTTGGCGAATTTCGACAGGAAGATGTCGATACACCGATTATATTAATGGGTTACTATAATCCGGTATATCGCTACGGCGTCGATAAATTCATTAAAGATTGCAAATCTGCCGGGGTCGATGGGCTAATTATTGTCGATCTGCCCCCTGAAGAGAATGACGAACTTTATCAACCGGCGCATCGGGCGCAGATTGATTTAATTCATCTGGTTACGCCGACAACGGACGAGGCTCGTCTACATATTCTGCTACAGAAAAGCAGCGGTTTTTTATACTATGTGTCTATCGCTGGCATTACCGGCACAGACAGTGCAGCTGCAAATGTCATTAAAGAACGTGTCGAATTTATCCGGAGAAATACAAACCTGCCCGTCGCCGTTGGTTTCGGGATCAAAACAGGCCATGATGTAAAAACAATGACACAGTATGCCGATGCGGCAGTAGTCGGGTCAACGATTGTGCAGATAATTGAGTCAAATGAGGATGCACAAGCGCACACTCTGGTCGGACTGGTTGAAGCGAAAGTCAAAGAATTAGCCAGCGGGATTAAGCCGGGCCACTAGCCCGCCGCAGTACACAGGCACATGATGAGCAGGGGAATCAGCAGCGTTGTCCAGATTGTTGCCGTTATCAGCAGATATGGTGTTTTCAGATGCGAGCTGATATCTGCATAGTCTGTCCTTAAAAAGGCGATAAGCAGCAATCCAAAAACCGCATGTGTAAGGTAGGGTTTCATGAATGCACCCAATTCTGGTAATAAGATAGCAATCATGACAAGGGTCGCGATGGCCCTCGATTTTTACCTGCCTAACCAGCCCAGTAATGTCACTGTCAGTCACACCAACAGCAGCCAGGGGCCTGATGGGTGCAGCACCAGACCAGATGGCAAGCGCCCTGCAACTCAGGATTCAGCTCAGATGCAAACACCTATCTTTCCCGGGTCAGGTGCTTGTCCAGCAACTCGACCCAGTGGATAACGGGCAACTGTGATGCAGTTTCAAGATGTAACTGGCATCCTATATTGGCTGTTGCTATATATTCAGGTTGACC
>JAHEKD010000448.1:0-1921 GCA_024638545.1 Gammaproteobacteria bacterium | reverse complement strand
TTTTGGAAGATTGAGTAGGTGCCGGCAGATCCGCAACACAGGTGTGCGTCGATAATGGGTGTCAGCTTGAAACCACAACGCTTTAAAATAGACTCAACCACGCCGGCCAGCTGTTGTCCATGCTGCAGCGTACAGGGCGGATGGAATGCGACGTTAACATCATTCGATTTACTGTCGAGATCAAGGGTATTCAGGTCCTCATCGCAGATAACCTCGCATAAGTCTCTGGTCAGCGTTGAGACACGCTCTGCTTTTAGTGCGTAATCTTCATCATCGGCCAGAATTTCCGCATAATCTTTGATCATCACTCCACAACCACTTGCAGTGCTGATTATCGCTTCTATGCCCGCCTCTACGTGCGGCCACCAGGCGTCGATATTATGTCGCATTTGCTGCCTTGCCTGGTTTTGTGCGTTAAGATGAAAACTCAAGGCGCCACAACAACCATCCTGTAATTCCTTTATGGCAGTGATACCCAGTCGATCCAGTACCCGCGCTGTCGCAGAATTAGTCAGCGGCTTCATTCCCGGTTGCACACAACCTTCCAAAATCAACATTTTTCTTGAATGATCGTTTTCAGGCCAGTCACCAACCGCCTGTTTAGCCGGAATATTTTTCTTTATTACAGCAGGCAGTAATGGCCGGAATATTTGCGCACAACGAAATATGGGCGTCATGATCTTCCGGCGCGTCATGAACGTCCTAAGTGACCACTTTTGCAGCCTCTCAATGTTTCCCCGCGGGACGCTTTGTTCAACAACTTCCCGCGACACGTCCAGCAGCTTATGATACTCCACCCCTGAAGGACAGGTTGTTTCGCAGTTTCTGCAGGTCAGACATCTGTCCAGATGCAGTGCAATCTCTGCGGACGGATTCGCCCCCTCGAAAACCTGCTTCATTTGATAGATTCGCCCACGCGGTCCATCCAGCTCATCGCCGAGCAGTTGATAGGTTGGGCATGTTGCATTGCAAAAACCACAGTGAACACATTTGGCTATTACTTTGCGCGCAACATCGCCCTGCGGCGTGTTCCTGTATTTTTCGCTTAACTCGGTATGCATCTATAGATCTTTATACATTCTGCCAGGATTATATATACGTTGAGGATCAAAGGCCTGCTTTATATTTTGATGCAGCCGCATTGATACGCTGTCAAGTTGATCAAACACCTCTGCCTGTCGATCACCGCCACGGAAAACAGTCATTATTGGACCTTTGGCTTTAACACGACGTTTCAAGCTATCGACATTTTCAACGTTGACTATCCACCTTTGTGCGCCGCCCCAGTCGATCAGCTGATCTTCATTCTCACAAAAATTGGGACAGGTTGATGGTACAGAGAGTCGATACATGATATTTTCGTTAAAGATGGCCAGCCGGTGATTAGTTAGCCGCCGGAAAAAATCGTCTGATTTATCCTCATGGTCGACTCCAATGTGTTTTATTGCGCTTTTAACGCCCTGCTCAGTGCCGGATAATCGCACATAGGTACGTCCAGCCAACCAGGCTGCCGCCGATAAAGGATAGGGTTTTGCCGATAACTGGTTCATGAATATGATCGCCTCATCCGGGTTGCCATGCTCGAACTTGACGGTGGTCACATACTTTGGCACAGGCAGTACTCTGAGTGAAATTTCCAGCAGCACACCCAAAGTTCCGAGCGAACCGGCCATTAATCTGGCATGATCAAAACCTGCAACATTTTTCATCACCTGGCCGCCGAAATTCAGCACATCCGCGTCGCCATTAATCATCCTGACGCCTAATATGAAATCCCGTACAGAACCTGTATAGGCACGAGAGGGACCCGCAAGACCGGCAGCTACCACGAACGCCTGACGCCGCCGATGGCCGAGATCGTCGGTGCGAAGGAGTCCGAAGTTGTCTGCATGAATTCGCTGACGACCAATATCCACCTGCT
>JAHEKD010000447.1 GCA_024638545.1 Gammaproteobacteria bacterium | reverse complement strand
TGCCGGCGAATACTAAAGCCCCTTTCAGGCTGGTCCAGCTGAGGTGATGAAACACCCAAATCAAATAATGCGCCATCCAGCTTATCTTCGGCCAATACTGAACTGAGAAGCTGGTCTAATCTAGCAAAGCTTGACTTGAAAGCCTTGAATCTGGAATCAGCGCTGAAATGCTCCTGCGCATAATCAATGGCCTGCTGATCTTTATCCACCGCAAGCAGCCGTCCCTCTGCACCCAGCCTATCCAGTATTGCCCGTGAATGACCGCCACGGCCAAAGGTACCGTCAAGATAGCAGCCATCGACATTTATACTCAATGCATCAATCACTTCATTTACCAGCACCGGCTCATGTATCGAACCTGTCATTCGTCATTTAAAGAGACAGAGATTCAAGATCAATGGGCAGAGAGTCATCACTAAGTTCCTCTGCCAGCCATTGATCGCGCCGGGCATTCCAGACCGGCTCACTCCATAATTCAAACTTGTTTACCTGCCCGACCAGCACAACGTGCTTGTCCAGGCTTGCAAAGTCCCTGAGTGGAGGCGGTATTAGTAACCGACCACTTTTATCCATATCTACTTCGGTGGCATGGCCTATCAGAATTCGCTGCAAACGTTGTGCATGACTGTTCATGTTTGGCAATTGTGCGACCTTATTCTCCAGGATCAGCCACTCGTTGATTGGCATTAACCATAGGCATCGCTCACTGTGATTAATCGTAATAACCAGCGAGCCATTTGCATTTTCATAGAGCGGCTGACGATATCGCGTGGGAACAGCCATGCGGCCTTTCGCATCCAGATTTATATTATTAATGCCTCTAAACATTCTGCTTATGGTCTTCTATTTTTTTCCATTTTTTCCCACTTAATCCCACAAAATGACACTATAGTGTTCTAAGTGCCTTTGGTCAAGTAAATAACGAACATGAAAGAGAGAATTTCTGATTTAAAATTAAGCAATTAGCGTGAATTTGGAAAAGTGGGAACAATAAAACTTAAAGTAAATTATAAGGAAGAATTGCTTACTTTCTGATATATAAATTACTCTGTTAAGCACCCTTTGAATTTATTTATAATTTGACCAGAATCATCACCTTTACTAAATTGATGTTCAAAATCCAGGTGGAAATTTGATCTTTGCCGGGCCCGGTTCTGTCATCAGCCTTTCAAATGTGTTTTTGACTGCTGATCGCTTTCAGGCTGTAGAGTCGATGAGGTAAGCCAGATACATTGTTCGCGCCCGGATCTCAGCCGGGTTCAGAGCGGATGGCGATTTTTTAATCAGTTGCCGGGTCTACCGAATGGCGAGCAGGGGGGCAGGTAATTAAGGAGTTGATCGATAAGCCGGGTTCTGTCGCGAACAGTCATTCATCTTGGACCTGTGTCACCACAGATCTCATGCAGCCTACCCGAATCCTGCGCGGGTCACGCATGTAGATTCCTATTTGGCCTTGCTCCGGATGGGGTTTACACTGCCGCTGATGTTGCCATCAGCGCGGTGCGCTCTTACCGCACCATTTCACCCTTACCTGGAACTCGAAAAGACTTCCAGGCGGTATATTTTCTGTTGCACTTGCCGTCGGTTCACACCGCCCAGGCGTTACCTGGCATCCTAACCCTGTGGAGCCCGGACTTTCCTCCCCCCACAGACAAGATTTTTAAAACAGCGAAGTTTCAAAAACTTAAATAAGTGAGGAGCGACTGTTTGATCAACTCCTTAAGCTTTATAGTTTAATCGAATTATACTGTAGCGACACAATTGTTTATTCTTAAGATTTGGATTTTAATGCCATGTCATAAAAAAACCGACGACTCAGCCCCGTGTGCTTGGCCAGCAATGTTGCCACTGATTTGGTCGGCATGTACTCCAACATACCTGCTACCAGTTCCTGGTAGTCAGCATTCTGCACGGCCTCGCGCTCGTTATCTGCCCCGCTGATTACCAAAACGATTTCACCACGGCTATGGTTTGGATTTGATTCTATGGTCACTTTAAGCTCAGCCAGCCGACCTCTGATTATTGTTTCATGCTGCTTTGTCAGCTCCCTGCAAAAACTCGCCTGCCTCTCTTGCCCAAGAATGCTGATCATGTCATTAACAGAATCGACAATGCGGTGGGGTGACTCAAAAATGATCAGCGTGTTTGTTATATGTTTCAACTTCATCAGCGCCTGCTTTCGCTGAGCGGGTTTGGACGGCAAAAACCCGACAAAATTAAAGCTGTCCGTACTGATACCCGACGCACAAAGCGCTGTTATGACCGAACTGGGCCCCGGAATCGGAACCACGGTGAAGCCAGATTCATATATCAGATCGACCAGTTGATAACCTGGATCACTAATTAACGGCGTGCCTGCATCACTGATCAGGGCGATATTCTGACCCGTGCCTAATTTCGCATTGATAACATTCGCCTGCACCTTTTCATTATGCTCATGCAGCGACATCAGTGGCGTCCTGATTCCGAGCTTTTTTAATAATCTGGCACTGTGACGGGTATCCTCTGCAGCGATTAAGTCTACTTCTGCAAGAATCTCCCTGGCACGAACTGTAATATCATCAAGATTACCGATGGGGGTTGCAACAATATATAACATCCCGGGTTTGCTAATCACCATATTCAATGACTATACTCTTACTTATCCATAAACAATCGTAAATGATGACACAAGCAAAACTTAATTTCTGCCGCAGTTTTGGGGTTTTTGTTTATATGTGTTTATTACACGGCTGTGCCACACTGGAAATCGAGGACGGTCGCTGGGCCGATGTGCAGCAGGAACCGGCTGCATCAACAGACATTACAAGCCCGATTGAAGACGATTTCGGTCAGATAGAGCAGGTAGACCAGCTGGTTACGGGCAGACTCTCCGGGCATGATTATGAGCAGAGCGCAGCCAAAAAAATCAGCCCAGAAAAAGAGGAATTATTACTTTATGCTGTCAGCGCATATCTTGATGAGCAAAATTTACAAAAAGCCAGACAGTTGCTTGAACAAACAGACCAACAGCAGTTGCCGCAGCGACTTTATTTAAGACAACAGGCACTTTACGCTGCACTCTATATTAAGCAGAATAAAACCCAGCAGGCGACACAGATTATTGGAAATTTAAAGCAATATGAATCTGACGATGCCGTATTCCTGGACTGGTTGCAGCTTGTTCAGGCTCAAATCGAAATCGATAAAAATAATTTTCTGGAATCACTCACACTGCTTAGTCGGCAAACCAGTAGTGATAATAAGCTGGTACAAAGAAATCAAAATCAGGCAATTTGGTTATTTACCAGG